>NZ_JBPDIH010000001.1:487853-488084 GCF_052030545.1 Thalassotalea sp. PLHSN55
CGCACTTAAATTGAAATATTTAATTTGAAGGATGCTGATAATATAAAAGATGGTGGACGATACTGGGCTTGAACCAGTGACCCCCGCCTTGTAAGGGCGGTGCTCTCCCAACTGAGCTAATCGTCCATTATTTAGATTTACATCTTTTATGGCAAAAGATGGTGGACGATACTGGGCTTGAACCAGTGACCCCCGCCTTGTAAGGGCGGTGCTCTCCCAACTGAGCTAATC
>NZ_JBPDIH010000001.1:488182-734062 GCF_052030545.1 Thalassotalea sp. PLHSN55
TCGTCCGTCTCTGTGGGGGCGTATTATAGGGAGATCGAAAAAGCTGTCAAGCCAAAGAAAGTAAAAAAAACACTTTTTATTAAGATATCAGTTCGTTTGCCTTTTATTTAATCATGCCGGTTGTTTTATCGACTTTTATTTTCAGATCATTTTATAAAAAGTGTATTGTTCGTTATTGCCTGATAAAATACGCGCAATTTTTTCAATTGATATTTATTTCCTGTGTTTATCTTTATCTTATAGATAAGCGCAATGTGATTACAGTGAGACATTTATGACTTTAACAACTCGATTTGCACCAAGCCCAACCGGGTATTTACACGTTGGTGGCGCTCGAACTGCTCTTTATAGCTGGCTATACGCTAAGAAAAATGGTGGTGATTTTATCTTACGTATCGAAGATACCGATTTAGAACGTTCAACCCAAGCGTCAGTTGACGCAATAATGGACGGCATGAATTGGTTAAACCTTGAATGGACTCACGGCCCTTATTATCAAACTAAACGTTTTGACCGCTATAAAGAGGTCATCGACCAATTACTTGAATCAGGCAATGCTTATCGTTGTTACAGTACGCCTGAAGAAGTTGAGGCGATGCGTGAAGAAGCTAAAGCGAAGGGTGAAATTGAAAAATACAACGGTTTATGGCGTGACCGTACTGACTATCCTGAAGATAAGCCGTTTGTTATTCGCTTTAAAAACCCGTTAGAAGGCGATGTGGTTATCAAAGATATTGTGAAAGGTGATATTACGATAAGCAATAACCAACTTGATGATTTAATTATTGCTCGCTCTGACGGCACACCAACGTATAACCTAACTGTGGTTGTTGATGATTGGGACATGAAGGTCTCTCATGTTGTTCGTGGCGATGACCATATTTCAAATACGCCGAAACAAATTAATATTCTAGCCGCCTTAGGTGCTACGATCCCTGAATATGCACATATTCCAATGATTTTAGGTGACGATGGTAAACGTTTATCTAAACGTCATGGCGCAGTAAGTGTTATGCAATACCGTGATGACGGATACTTACCAGAAGCTTTATTAAACTACTTGGTGCGTTTAGGTTGGTCTCATGGCGACCAAGAAATTTTCTCTCGTGAAGAAATGATCGAACTATTTGATTTAACGGGTTGTAACCGTGCACCTTCAGCTTTTAATACTGACAAGCTTATTTGGGTAAATCAGCATTACATGAAAACAATGGACCCTGAATATGTTGCTAGCCATTTAGCTTGGCATATGAACGACCAAGGTATTGATACAAGTAATGGTCCAACATTAGCTGAAGTTGTTAAAGTACAAGCGGATCGCGTTAAAACCTTAAAAGAAATGGCGCAAATTTCTCGTTATTTCTATGAAGATTTTTCTGAATTTGATGCAACTGCCGTTAAAAAGCACTTACGTCCGGTAACCAAAGAGCCACTTCTGTTGATTAAAGCTAAACTTGCAGCTTTAACTGACTGGGTGCCTGAAGCTATTCACGCAGCGATTAACGACACTGCCACTGAACTTGAAGTTGGTATGGGTAAAGTTGGCATGCCACTTCGCGTAGCAGCGACAGGTGGAGGTAATTCGCCATCACTAGATATCACGTTAGCTTTGTTAGATAAAGAAAAAGTACTTTCAAGAATCGATTTAGCCCTTGAAGTGGTTGAACAGCGTATTCAAAACGCTTAAGCATATCCACTAAGGTGAGAGCGTTACTCGCTCTCACCAACATATCTACCAGTTTCTTTCCATTTTCCGCTAATTTTTGTCAAAACAATGAATTAGATGTTATTGACCTATCTCACTTATTTCTCTATTGTTTTCATTGCTTAAATTACTGTCCAAATGATGTCGTTCTACTATATTTAATTTTATAGCAGTCAACACGTTAAACTAACTATTATTAATAATTGCGTGGTTGTTTGGTCCCTTTGAAAATATATAGGTGATATATGACGCTTAAAGTTGCCCACAAAGTAATGCTAGGATTTGGTGTTATTTTAGTGTTTTTAGTTTTTGCCAGTGTAAGTTCTCTTAGTATGCTCGGAGGCATTCAGACCGCGACAGAGCAAGTAGACACCATAGCTATTCCCGTTCAAAAGCATAGCAATAGCGTGCAAATTCTTTTATTAAAACAAGCAAAAACGTCAGCATTAATCCCAACAGTAACTACCTTTGAACAACTTAAAAGTTTAGAAGCAAGTTTTGCTGAACAAGGCGAAAAGCTCGCAAAAGAAGTTAAATTATTATCCGTACTTATTGCCGGGCAGCCGTTAGAAAAGTTTGTAAAAGACTTTAATCAGCAATACAAGCAATACTTAAGTTCAGTAGCACTGATGTTTACCAATCAAAAAGCGTATTTAGGTTTGTCTGATGACATTATCAGTAAACAACAGAATTTAGACGCTTACCTTGATGAAGCCGGCGCTATTTTGGTTGACTTAACTTACCTAGAAGATGAAGACAAACAAGCACAAATTGACCGTATCGCAGGTTCAGCAGGGCAAGTTGAAGGTTACATCATCAACCTAACCGATTCAGCAAAAGCGATTATGTCACTCAACGACATGACTGAGCTAAATAATTCAAAAGATACCATTAAACTTGCGACTTCCAATATTGAGCATTTATTAAAGTTTTTAGTGCAACTGGGTGAAGATTATAATACCGACGGCTTAATTGAACAGTTTGTGGAAGAATATAAAAAATCTGAGCAAATGCTATTTAGTGACCAAGGCCTTTTTGCCGCGAAACAAAGTCAGCTTGAACATGCTATGGCGTTATCGCAAGCGTTTGCAGACTCTGAACAATATGCCAACTTATCGGTTGCCCAATTAGATCAGCTGCTAACTAAAGTGGAAAGCAACTTAAAGCAATTACAAAGTGCCGTATTTGAGGATGTTGAACAAGGACAAACGACCACATTAGTGATTTTAATTATCGTTTTTATTGCTTCATTCCTTATCGCATTTGCCACCATTCGTGCGATGTTAATTCCATTAGCGCGCATTAATAAATACCTCGATTTTATGGCCAAAGGTGACTTATCAAGGCAGCTAAAAATAGTTACTAACGATGAATACGGTGAATTAGCCAGTAATGTGAACGTGGTTGCCGAAGATTTACGTACGCTAATATCTGAAATTGGTAGCAATAGTCATTTATTAAATAAAGCAGCTAAACAATCAAGCGACGAAATTGACTTAGTCATACAATCGTTAGACAGTCAAAAACAAACGGTTGAACAGGTTACCAACATTACTAGCGAGCTTAATCAAAATGCCGATCAGGTATTAGATAAAGCGAGCAATGCTGAAGCTAAAATGAGCGATGCATTAGAACAAAGTAATGAGTTAGCGGGTATTGCTAATACTACCAACGAAGGTATTAATACGTTAGCCAATATGCTTGATCGCACTACCGATGTTATGTCGATATTGCAAAGTGAGTCGAATAACATAGGTAGCATATTAGAAACTATTCAAAGCATTGCTGATCAAACCAACTTATTGGCGTTAAATGCTGCTATTGAGGCGGCAAGAGCAGGCGAAGCGGGGCGTGGTTTCTCGGTAGTTGCGGATGAAGTACGTTTATTGGCAGGCAGAACGCAAGAGTCAACGGCTGAAATTCACCAAATGATCGAGTCTTTACAAACACAAACCCGTAAAGCGGTACAAGATATTAGCGAAGGTAAAAACGAAGCTAGCCAGTGTCAGCAACATACCACTGAATTACTGACCACACTAACGCACATCAACCAAGCGATTGAAGAAATGTATGCGATGAGTGCAGAAGTTGCGATGTCGGCAACGCAACAAAATACTTTAAGCGCCGATATAAATGAACGTATTGGTGAAATTGTTGCGATGAGTCAAGAAAGTAGTGACAAGTCGGCCTCGACACTTACTCATAGTAAGCAAGTTTCGTCACTGGCGAAAAAACTCGATAAATCCGTTGATGAATTTAAAGTTTAATTAGACCCTGTTGATCTTTGTTGTTTATTTTGTAGTAGTTAATAGCAGAGAGCAAAACGACAGATCAACAACCCTCGTGTGCGGTTTTCAAAGCTTTACCATTAAAAAGTAAATTATCAACAGATCATCTGTAATGTTCAGGCTATAATAGGCGGGTAATAAACATTTGGTGGAAGATACTTTGCAATTTAGTGATTTTGGATTAGATAAACGATTAATGTCAACGGTAGAACATTTAGGTTTTGCCACTCCTACAGAAATTCAACAACAAGCGATCCCAGCTGCGATGACCGGGCAAGACTTAATTGCCTCGTCAAAAACAGGCTCAGGAAAAACGCTTGCTTTTATCGTACCTGCGTTGCAAAGGTTAATGAAAAACCGCGCATTGAGTAAGCGCGACCCTAGGGTTGTTATTTTAACTCCAACGCGTGAACTGGCGAAACAGGTGTTTTCGCAACTTCGGTTATTTACCGGCAGTACGCAATACAAAGCCGTGCTTATTCTCGGCGGTGAAAACTTTAATGACCAAGTTAAAGTATTAGAAAAAGACCCCCATTTTATTGTTGCCACACCAGGTCGACTTGCTGATCATTTAAGCCAAGGGCATTTTTATTTAAACGGCTTAGAATTATTAATTTTAGATGAAGCAGATCGCATGCTCGATTTAGGCTTTTCTAAGCAATTATCGCAAATCAATAAAGCGGCAGATCATCGTAAGCGCCAGACTTTATTATTTTCAGCAACCTTAGATCACGCACAAGTGAATGAGTTTGCATTAGAGTTACTGAAAAAGCCCAAACGCATTGCCATTGGTAGCGCAAATACTGAACATAAAGATATTAATAAGCGTTTCTATCTTGCTGACCACTTAGACCACAAACAAGCTTTGTTAGAGCATTTTCTTAGCAGTGAAGATTATCAACAAGTGATCATTTTTACGGCAACACGAGCTGATACAGAGCGCTTAGCGGGAGTGTTATCTGCGCAGGGGTTAAGTACTGTCGCACTAAGTGGTGAATTAAACCAAAGTCAACGTAATCAAATTATGGACGGCTTTAGTAAAGGTCAGCAAAAAATATTAGTGACTACAGATCTTGCCTCTCGTGGCTTAGATTTGGTTAATGTTTCACATGTTATTAATTTTGATATGCCAAAGCACACCGAAGAGTATGTGCATCGTATTGGTCGCACAGGGCGTGCAGGTAGTAAGGGTGAAGCGATTTCTTTTGTTGGTCCAAAAGATTGGATAAGTTTTAAAAATGTTGAAGCTTTCTTACAAACAGAGATAAGCTTTGATCAAGTGAAGCAGCTTAAAGGTAAATTTAAAGGTTTAAAACCGAAAAAACCAAAAGCAGTAGCTAAAGTTAATAAAACTAACGTTGATAAGAGTGCTTTAAAGCAAAAAGCAAAATCAAATAAAGTTAAGAAAAAACCAACATTCCTTACCAAAGATGTCGGTGATATGCCAATTTTAAAGAAAAAACAATCTGTTGCTATTAAAGACATTGATAAGCAAGACGACGAAGCTAGCTAAGATTCAAAGTATGGTTAAAAGTAAGATACTAAATAAGTTTAAGTTAATGTTCGCGAACTAAGTTTAAATACAAGTTGCCAAATGTTTGAATAAAAAAAGCCAATATTTTTCAATATTGGCTTTTTCATTTTTAATGCTTATTTACTTTTTGATTATTGCTTAGAACATTTTTTTGTCGATAAGGCGTGCTAAAAATACGGCAATAAAGGCAATACTAAAACAAGCATAAATCACTAGCATCCACTGTGGCATGCTATAGCCTAGGAATTGCCAAGATATTTCACCACAATCGCCACTTGCTTCAAACAAAAACGGTATCCATTCATGTAAGGGTGCCCAAGAAGGGAAGTTAGGGATAAAATCGCAACTGTATAAAAACGACATTGGTGAGCCTGCAGCTTCTTGCATGTCAATATGCTCAAGCGCAATGAACAAACCCCATATACCGCCTGTCGCCCACAAAATATAGGCAACAATTCGCGCCAAAACAAACTGACAGCCGACACTACCAATAACACCAGCAATAAATATTGACCAAATGGCAACACGTTGATAAATGCACATAATACAAGGCGCTAAATCTAAACCGTATTGAAAAAATAGAGCAGAGCATTCAAGTGCTATCGCGATTACAGCGAGTAATTGCCAAGCACGTGAATTTGTTGTTAAGTCGCTTAAAAACTTCAAAGCTATTCCTTTTCATTCATTTCAAATTACAAAATATATAACACCATATCTTAGCTGAGAATTTATTGATTTAGTTAAAATAACTCAGCTAAGTATTTATAGTTTTGTAATAAAAAATTAATGGCCGTCAGATCCGTCCATTTCGGTAGATTTACCGTAATGGTGTTCGATTAACCCTTGGTCATAATAACTCTGTGTCGCTGACTCTAAGGTGCCAGAAGCGATAGCCAGCATACCTACAATGGTTAAAACTATGGTGTATGGAAGTGCCATAAATACCATGCGGCTATATGAAAGCCTAATGAGCGGTGCAAGAGCAGAAGTTAATAAGAATAAGAAGGCTGCTTGTCCATTTGGTGTTGCAACACTTGGTAAGTTAGTACCTGTGTTAATTGCAACAGCAAGTAAGTCAAACTGATCGCGTGTGATTTGACCGTTAACTAAAGCGGCTTTTACTTCAGTGATATAAACAGTACCAACAAATACATTGTCACTTACCATCGATAAGAAACCATTAGCAAGATAAAACATCACTAGCTGCATATTACCTTCATAAGTTAGTACCCAGTTGATCACTGGCGTAAATAACTGTTGATCAATAATAACGGCAACCACGGCAAAAAATACCGCTAGTAGCGCGGTAAAAGGTAGCGCTTCTTCAAATGCGTGACCAATTTGGCTTTCATCAGTAATACCGGTGAAAGACGTTGCAAAAATGATAATCGTTAAACCAATTAAACCAACCGCAGCAAGGTGAAGGGCAAGACCAACGATCAACCAGACGGCAATAACACCTTGCATGATAAGCTTAACGTTTTCCATTTTGTTACGGTTTTTGGTTTCGTTAACATCAAAATCAATAAGAATTTGGCGAACATTTGTTGGTAATTCAACACCGTAGCTAAACCACTTGAGCTTTTCAACTAAGGCACAGGTTAGTAACCCTGCGATAAATACTGGGACAGTTACTGGAGACATACGAATAGCAAACTCAACAAAATCCCAGCCTGCTTGGTCACCAATTATTAAGTTTTGTGGTTCACCAACAATAGTACATACACCGCCTAAGGCAGTACCGACACCAGCATGCATTAGTAAGTTTCTTAAGTAAGCACGAAATTGTTGTAGTTCTTCGCGGGAAAATTCAGCAACGTTTTGATCTGAAGTGTGGTCATGCTCTTTGTTAGCATCAGCACCCGAGGCAACCTTATGATAAACCGAGTAAAAACCAACAGCGACACTTATGATCACCGCAATAACGGTTAAAGCGTCTAAGAAAGCTGAAAGAAAAGCACTGGCAAAACAAAATAATAAAGACACCATTATTTTTGAGCGTACTTTAGTAATAATTTTAGTGAATAAAAACAGCAGTAGATTTTTCATGAAGTAAATACCAGCCACCATAAAAATCAGTAGTAACAATACTTCGATATTCGCTTCAATTTCGTGCATAACTTGATTAGGGGACGTCATGCCGATAAAAACAGCTTCGATAGCCAAAAGACCACCAGGCTGTAATGGATAACATTTTAACGCCATTGCCAATGTAAAAATAAATTCGATGACTAACGCCCAACCAGCAATATAAGGGCTTACAAAGAAAAATAAAATGGGGTTGATCACTAAGAAACTAATGATGGCGGTTTTATACCATTCGGGAGAATGACCTAAGAAATTTTTATAAAAGGCGTTTAGAAATGATTGTTGCATACTGTTTTATATCTCTAATGAAATGATTATCATTAACGTTTGTGTTGTGGCGTAACAGTATTGTAATCGATGATGAAATTGAAAAACATTGCAATGTGAAAATTATTTTCAATCATTTTTCATTCTGGAATTTTTTAAGGCGCTTGTGCCAAACGATTGTTCTGGTACAATCAGTTAATAATTACATAAAAATTCTTGGGGAATACTTTAACCTATGGTTATTAAAGCACAGAGTCCAGCTGGATTTGCAGAACAATATATTGTTGAGTCGATCTGGAATGGTGGCTTCCCTCCGGGTTCTATTTTACCTGCCGAACGAGAGTTGTCAGAATTAATTGGCGTAACTCGAACCACGTTAAGAGAAGTGCTACAACGTTTAGCTCGTGACGGTTGGCTAACGATAAAACATGGTAAACCAACAAAGGTGAATAACTTTTGGGATACCTCAAGCTTAAATATTTTAGAAACCTTAGCTCAACTTGATCAAGAAGGCATTCCTGACTTAGTTGATAACCTAATGTCTGCCCGAACCAATATCAGCGCAATTTATGTGCGTGGCGCGATTAAAAATAATCCTGAGAAAACGATTGAATTATTAAGTTCATACGTTGATGTTGAAGATACGGGTGAAGCATTTGCTGATTTTGATTATCAGTTAAATAAAGAGCTAGTGGTTGCTTCTGGCAATTCAATTTATTTACTAATTTTAAATGGCTTTAAAGGCTTATATTCACGTATTGGACGCTTGTACTTTAGTCACCCGCGAGGACGTGAAATTTCTCGAGACTTTTACAATGATTTAATTGAGTTGGCAAAAGCTGGGAAATTCGATGAGTCGGTTTATTGTGTGCGTAAATTTGGTATTGAGTCAGGCAAGTTATGGCTAGAATTAAAAGATGAAGTATTAAAAGAGCTTGCTGAATAACAAGCTCTTTTATTGATTTTCAATATATAAGCGGTCAGCAGTTAGCTGGCCGCTTTTTTTTCTTTCAAGCATTGAGCGATAGTTTCCTCATCCCCTTTACTATTTTCTTGAACAAGCGTTACATCAAATTGCCACAGATAATATAAATGTTTAATCACTTCATCTTTCGAGTCGGCAAGTGGTACTCCTTTGTGTGGCGTAAATTTTAGCGTTAAACCACGCTCACCGGAAATATCGGCATCAACCACTTGAATATTGGCTTCTAAATTACTGAGGTTGTATTGCTCAGATAAAGCCGCTCGTATTTTTTTATAACCACTTTCATTGTGTATTGCGCCAATTTCAATAAAGTTTTCTTTATCATCATCATGGATGTGAAATAGTTTAAAGTCTCGCATTAATTTTGGTGACAAGAACTGACTGATAAAACTTTCGTCTTTAAAGTTTTCCATCGCAAAGTGCAGGGTGTCTAACCAATTAGAGCCTGCAATTTCAGGAAACCATTCTTTGTCTTCTTCGGTTGGGTTTTCGCATATACGTCTGATATCGATAAACATATTAAAGCCAAGCGCATAAGGATTGATACCTGAATAATACGGGCTATTATAGTCGGGTTGGGCAACGACATTGGTGTGGCTTTGTAAAAACTCAATCATAAATTTATCAGTCACTAAGCCTTCATCGTATAAGTGGTTTAAAATGGTGTAGTGCCAAAAACAAGCCCAGCCTTCGTTCATGACCTGGGTTTGCTTTTGAGGATAAAAATATTGAGATATCTTTCTAACAATACGTACCAATTCTCGTTGCCATGGTTTTAATAGCGGCGCATTTTTTTCAATGAAATAGAGAATGTTTTCTTGCGGCTCTGATGGAAATCTAGCTTTTTGATGAGGCTCATCGTCTTTAGTAAAAGGTACTGTGCGCCATAAATCATTCACTTGTGATTGTAGGTATTCTTCGCGATCTTTTTGGCGTCTTAGTTCCTCATCTAGCGATATTTTTTGCGGGCGTTTATAACGGTCGACGCCGTGGTTCATTAAAGCATGACAAGCATCTAAACAAGCTTCAACTTCGCTAATGCCGTGTTTATGTTCACACTCTGCAATATACTGTTTAGCAAACAGTAAGTAGTCGATAATTGAGCCTGCGTCAGTCCATGATTTAAAGAGATAATTGCCTTTAAAAAAGGAATTATGCCCGTAACAGGCGTGTGCCATTACCAAGGCTTGCATGGTCATGGTGTTTTCTTCCATTAAATAGGAAATACACGGATCTGAGTTAATCACGATTTCATAGGCCAAGCCCATTTGACCACGTTTATAATTTTGTTCGGTTTGAATGAATTTTTTGCCGAAGGTCCAGTGGTTATAGCCAATCGGCATGCCGACACTTGCGTAAGCGTCCATCATTTGTTCAGCTGTGATCACTTCGATTTGATTGGTATAAGTGTCAAGTCGGTAGTGCTCGGCAACACGTGCAATTTCAGCTTGGTATAAACCTAGCTTATCAAAAGTCCAATCAGGGCTATCATCAAGGGGAGTACGTTTTGTCATGAGACTCCTTAATCGCTATAGTAGCGAAATTCACTAAGCAACTTTTTCGGTGTTTCTGCGAAAAAGCTCTCTAAATACCGGATAAATATCTTCAACACTTTTTATGTGTTGCATGGCAAAATGTTCATTTATTTTGGCAACTTCGTCATATTGTTGCCACAAGGTTTGGTGGGCACGCTGGGTAATTTCGATATAACTGAAATAACGTACTCTAGGCAAAATTTTATCGAGTAGAACACTTTTACAGTACGGCGAATCGTCTGCCCAGTTATCACCGTCTGATGCTTGTGCGCCGTAAATATTCCAACTGGTTTCGCTATACCGTTCACTGATGATTTTATCCATCAGTTCTAACGCACTCGATGCAATTGTGCCGCCAGTTTCTTGCGAGTAGAAAAACTCTTGCTCGTCTACTTCTTTCGCTTGGGTGTGGTGGCGAATATAAACGACATCGATTGATTTGTAAGTACGGGTTAAAAACAAATACAACAAGATATAAAAACGCTTAGCAATATCTTTTGTGGCTTGATCCATTGAGCCAGATACATCCATTAGGCAAAACATAACCGCTCTAGAGGTAGGAATAGCTTGTTGGGCATAATTTCTAAACCTAAGATCGAAGGTATCAATAAAAGGTACCTTAGTAATTTTGTCTTCCAATCGTTTTATTTGTGCTTTTAACGCGTTTACTTTTGCGACGTGGTCATGTTTGTCGTTAAGTAGTTCTTCAAGTTCTTTTTTTAATGTCTTCAAGTCTTTACGTTTACCTGAAGTCATGGCAATGCGACGAGCAATTGAACCTTGCAGTGATTTAACAATATCAATATTGGCAGGCACACCTTCGGCACAAAAGCCTGAACGAACAGTTTTGTATTCAACCAGCTTATCTAGCTGGTTTCTTTCAAGGTTTGGCAACTCTAAATCTTCAAATAACAAATTAAGGTATTCGTCTTTTGAAATTGAAAAAACAAAATCGTCTTCTCCTTCGCCGCTGTCACTGGCTTCACCTTGGCCGCTGCCTTGCCCTTGCTGTTGTGGCGGGCGAGCAATTTTATCGCCAGCAGTGTATTGATCATTGCCTGGGTGTACGCGGTCTCTAACACCACCATTACCTTGATGAAAGACCGGCTCGCTTAAGTCTTTACGGGTAATGGTGATACTTTCGCCTTTATCAACATCGGTAACACCGCGTTTATTTACCGCGTCAGAAACCGATTTCTTGATCTGGTTTTTATAGCGACGAATAAAGCGCTGGCGGTTAACCGTGCTTTTATTTTTACTGTTAAGTCGTCTATCGATAAAATTGGCCATAGAATACCTCGCATCATGCTATGAAGATTTTCTTACACGCAAATACCATTCAGATAAGAGTCTGACTTGTTTTTTGGTGTAGCCTTTTTCCATCATTCGCTCGACAAAATCATCATGTTTTTGTTGATCATCAGTTGATGTTTTTGCATTAAACGAAATAACCGGCAATAAATCTTCAGTATTTGAGAACATTTTCTTCTCGATTACTGTGCGCAGTTTTTCATAACTGGTCCAACTTGGATTTTTACCGTTATTATTTGCTTTTGCTCTTAGTACAAAGTTAACGATTTCGTTGCGAAAATCTTTTGGATTGCTAATGCCGGCAGGTTTCTCGATTTTTTCTAACTCATTATTTAATGCTTCACGATCGAATAACTGGCCGGTTTCTGCATCACGATATTCTTGGTCTTGAATCCAAAAATCGGCATAAGTGACATAACGATCAAAAATATTTTGACCGTACTCAGAGTACGACTCTAAATAGGCGGTTTGAATTTCTTTGCCAATAAATTCAATATACTGCTGAGATAAGTAGCCTTTAATAAATTCTAGGTAACGCTCGGCAACATCTTGTGGAAGTTGTTCGCGTTCTATTTGTTGCTCGAGTACATAAAACAAATGCACCGGATTGGCGGCCACTTCTAAATGGTCAAAGTTAAATACCCGTGACAAAATTTTAAAGGCAAAGCGTGTTGAAAGCCCAGACATGCCTTCATCAATACCAGCGTAATCTTTGTATTCTTGGTAAGACTTAGCTTTGGGGTCGGTATCTTTTAAACTTTCACCGTCGTAAACGCGCATTTTTGAATAAATGCTTGAATTTTCAGGCTCTTTTAAGCGAGAAAGTACTGAGAATTGCGCCAGAGTTTCTAAGGTGTCAGGCGCGCATTGCGCATCTTTTAGCTCACTGTTTGCCAGCAGTTTTTCATAAATCTTCACCTCTTCAGAAACACGCATACAGTAAGGGACTTTGACAATATAAACACGGTCTAAAAAGGCCTCATTGTTTTTGTTATTTCTAAAGGTTTGCCATTCCGACTCATTTGAGTGGGCTAACAAAATGCCACTAAAGGGTAGGGCAGATAGACCTTCGGTTGGATTATAGTTACCTTCTTGTGTTGCGGTTAATAATGGGTGTAATACTTTAATCGGCGCTTTAAACATTTCAACAAATTCCATTACCCCTTGGTTGGCACGACAAAGTGCCCCAGAATAACTGTATGCATCAGGGTCGTTTTGCGCAAAATGTTCAAGCTGTCTAATATCAACTTTACCTACTAATGCAGAAATGTCTTGGTTGTTATCATCACCGGGTTCTGTTTTTGCGATGGCAATTTGGTCAAGAATTGACGGGTAGACTTTAACCACTTCAAATTTGGCAATATCACCTTTAAATTCGTGTAGTCGTTTTGCCGCCCACGGTGAAATAATGGTATTTAAATAACGTGACGGTACATTGTATTCGTCTTGCAGAATTTTACCGTCGGCGCTTTTATCAAATAAACAAAAGGGGTGGTCATTAACGGGGCTTCGTTCGCCATTGGCGCTTAATACATAAATCGGCTCTTGCTGCATTAACGCTTTTAGCTTTTCGGCTAACGATGACTTACCACCACCTACAGGACCTAATAAATAGAGTATTTGTTTTTGCTCTTCCAAGCCTTGAGAAGCGTGGGTTAAGTAGGCCACGATTTGTTCAATCGCGTCTTCCATGCCGTAAAACTCGGCAAAAGCAGGGTAGCGCGCAATAACGCGGTTTGAAAAGATACGACTTAATGTCGGTTCTGTGGAGGTGTCGATCATTTCTGCTTCACCAATGGCACGTAATAGTCTTTCTGCGGCACTAGCGTAGGCAAATCTGTCTTCACGACATATATCTAGAAATTCTTGAATACTGTAACGTTCTTCCTGAGCTTCATCGTAACGCGATTGATAATGCTTAAAAATACTCATAACAACCTCCGAAAAATAACAATTTAAATATCAAGCGATAAAATAATTAAAGGTGCTTAATTTAAGATTAGCTGCTTTAAAGGAAGTTGCCGGAAAAAATTGTAACTTTTTTGTCATGATTAGCGCGCTAACCTATATGACTTACAAGAAAAAAATGAGATTTTTAAGTTTGAAAGTTTAAATGAAAAGCCGTATTAATTAGCCTAGCGGCGAGGCGGAGATTTACGTTACCTTAACGGAAAGTAGAAGTTTTTTGATGACAGATTTCTATAAATAATAGGCAAGCGATTAGCGTGCGTTGATCTTTGTTGTATGTTTTATCATCAGAATAAAACTTATGTTGAAAAGATCATCAGGCACTAGAAAGGTTGATTAACCATTACCCAAAGTTGTCCACCTTCTTTGCTTTTTGCATACTCAGTGCGCACTACGATACCTTCAACTTGAAAGCGCGCTCCAATGCCTACACTTAGGTGCATGTCTTGGTGAAGCTCTTCAATATCAAAGTTATTACTAACACGTCCTGCTTCTACATACGCCACCCATTGCCACCAAGGTACCTTGTAATAGCCTTCAAAAATATCACCTAGCGGTTGCCACTTAGGTTGAACGCGATATTCCGCACTGTATAGCAGCGATGACCGGCCGTGGAATCTTCGACTCGGATAACCTCGTAATGAATTAAATCCGCCAAGGGAGTTTCCTGCAAAAACGGGTGGGCGTCGATAACTACCGTTGTCGACCTGATCCCAAGTAGGTGTATCTGCAACTACCATATTTAATGCGATAACATGGTTATTGGTTAGCGAGTTGTTAGGCAATTGCAAAAAGTGTGCGTAATCAAACTTCCATGTTAACCATGAAGGAATTTCGTCATTGTCTTGACCATATTTAAAGCTGAGCTGGGCGTAATTTCCTTCAAGTGCATTGCTTGCAGAGTTGCGATTGTCCCACGTAAATTCTACTGTTAAACCTGCAGCTGTTGTTGAGCGCTGTAAATCATTATATTCGGCTAAATCTAACTCTTCAAAAAAAGGGGAGAAATTAATACTACTAACACCTGATTTTGTTATATCCCACAGTGAAGACACTTCTTTATCAGTGGCTAATGTTGCTAGTGCACCATCTTTGCCTTGGCCAAAAGGTAAGTAATAGCGAAAGTGCAAGCGCAGGTCTTTTTGAACGCCATGCGTGGTAATTTGTGTGCTTTCTTCTGAGTTATTTAAACCAGCAAGTTGTGTTGCTGGGTCTTGGTCATCAAGAAAATAAATACCTTCAGGGAAAACAGCGCCGTAATATTCAGCTGAAAACAACCATCGATTGGTTTTAGGTAATTGATAAGAGTTTGCTGCAATAAACGCAACATGTGATTTATTGGAAGAGTAGGCGGCAATGCCTAAGATTGACGCCTGTGGTTGACCTGCGCTTTTAATTAAACCTGCCGCGCCAATAGCAGTTGACATAGTTTCAGTTGAAAAAGCAAAAGGCAGCCCGACAAACTCAGCTTCGGTTTTATTTTCGGTGTCTACGACAATAAGTTCTTCTTTATCAGAAGCAAGACTTTGGGTAATAGTGCAAAGTAAAAGACTTACTGAGACGAAATAACTGAACAAGCGATAGCGCAATCTAACAACCACATTATTGTGTAAAACATAATTCTAACGTGAATTGATTAAGATAAGTAGGTGATTTACGAATTGTTGCATCTAATGTTTGGTTTTAGGAATCCAACACAAAAAAGCTATTTTAGCTGCTTGATACGCGATTAAACGTGTTTTAACAGTCTAAAATAGCTTTACTTTAATAAGGAATAGCTACTTGAAAATTACAAGTTTGCGCTAGCAAATTCCCAGTTAGCCAATGCCCAGAATGCTTCCATATAACTAGGACGTAAATTACGGTAGTCGATATAGTATGCATGCTCCCATAAATCGACAGTAATTAATGGTGTTACACCTTCGTCGGTTAATGGTGTTGCCGCATTTGACGTATTGACAATCGCAAGCGAGCCATCAGCATTTTTTACTAACCAAGTCCAACTTGAACCAAAGTTATTGATGGCACTGTCAGTAAATTTCGCTTTAAACTCTGCGAAAGAGCCGAAGCTTGCGTTGATTGCGTCTGCCAATGCACCACTTGGCTCGCCACCGCCTGTTGGGCTTAAGCTGTTCCAATAAAAAGTATGATTCCAAATTTGAGCAGCGTTGTTAAATACGCCACCACTTGAAGATTTTACGACGTCTTCTAAAGACTTTCCTTCAAACTCTGTACCTTCAACTAAACCATTAAGCTTTACCACATACGTATTGTGATGCTTGCCGTAATGATACTCTAGGGTCTCAGCGGAAATATGCGGTTCCAGTGCGTTCTTTTCATAAGGTAGTGCAGGTAATGTAAATGCCATTTTAATCTCCAAAGAATTATCGTTAGGTTTTTTTACCATTTTAATATAAAGAAATAGTTTGTTTTTTGCAAAAACCTAGTAAAATAGTCAAGTTTTCTAAAAACAGGCTAGATCCTAATAGTTAAATAGGGCTCTATATGTTTTATATCAAGATGATAGCTAAGAAAATACGTAAATAAAGTGTAAGTTAACATTAGATTATTTATTTTTGATTGTGTAATAAATAAGAAAATAATCTAATTGCAATTTAGTAAAGAGGTAACAATGGAAACTATTGATCGCATTAAACAACAAATCGAAGAGAACTCAATTCTTTTATACATGAAAGGTTCTCCTAAATTACCTAGCTGTGGTTTTTCTTCGCAAGCATCGCAAGCAATTATGGCTTGTGGTGAAAAATTTGCTTATGTTGATATTTTACAAAACCCAGATATTCGTGCTGAACTTCCAAAATATGCGGATTGGCCAACATTCCCACAACTTTGGGTTGACGGTGAATTAGTTGGCGGTTGTGACATTATTATGGAAATGTACCAGCAAGGTGAATTACAAACGTTAATTAAAGAATCTGCTGAGAAAAATAACTCTCAAGAAAGTGCTTAACGACTAGAGTCTGTTTCAATATTGTAAAAAATAGCGACATTTGTCACATTATTTTAGACTTTGTTATTGAAATATATCGGACTGTCACCATACTAGTGTTACAGACCAAATAAGCTTGGAAAAGCTTGAACATTATTTAACTTAACTTACTTTTTATTTTGGAGAAAAAAATGAGTGTACTTGTTGGACGTCCTGCCCCAGATTTTACTGCAGCAGCTGTTTTAGGCAGTGGTGAAATTGTTGATGCATTTAACTTAAGTGCAGCAATTAAAGGCAAAAAAGCGGTTGTTTTCTTTTACCCATTAGATTTCACCTTCGTTTGTCCTTCTGAACTTTTAGCTTTTGACCACCGTATGGAAGAATTCAAAAGCCGTGGCGTAGAAGTAATTGGTGTTTCTATCGATTCTCAATTTTCACACAACGCATGGCGTAACACTCCAGTAAATGAAGGTGGTATTGGTCCAGTTCAATACACGCTTGTTGCTGATGTTAAGCATGAAATTTGTCAAGCATACGATGTTGAGCATCCGGAAGCTGGCGTTGCATTTCGTGGTTCATTCTTAATTGACGAAGAAGGTAATGTTCGTCACCAAGTAGTTAATGACTTACCACTTGGTCGTAACGTTGATGAAATGTTACGTATGGTTGACGCACTTCAATTCCACCAAGAGCACGGTGAAGTATGTCCTGCTGGTTGGAACAAAGGTGACAAAGGTATGACGGCTTCTCCAGACGGCGTTGCTTCTTACCTAACTGATAACGCTGACAAATTATAAGCGTAGTGAGTTAATTACAGTTTGTATAAAAACCGGCATTAGCCGGTTTTTTTATGTGTGAATTATGTTGGGGATTTTGATCTGACTCATTTTATTATCAGAAAATTAGGCTTTCAACGCAGAGTTTGAGGCTTTTAGATTTAGCGTTCAAAAAACAAGCTACAATAGTAAATATAACCTTTTGGACGAGTAGCAATGTTTAAAATACTTATATCAATGTTTTCTGAAAACTTACCTTATATAGTTTTCACACTGAGTGGCTATTTAATAATTTTCCATGATGATTGGCGATTAATGGTGTCGGCGGCGATGTTTTATGGCATAGGCTGCGTGTTATTGGTTAGCCGTTCGGCGGCACACCGTCTCGACATTAAAAGTCATCGAAAAATACGCCATCACCTACCAGAAATATTGTATGAATATATGCCTTATTGGTATGGCGCAACCGCTATTTTCTTATTGGTTTACTTTGACAAACCTTGGGTGCAATTTATCGCCTTATTATTGGCGATAATCGCAGTGCGTAATCTAATTCTTCGTCATAATAATCGCTGTAAAGAACCTTCGAAGTTCTAAAGTCTTTACATTAATCTTGTGGCGCTTTCTCTGGCTCAGGTAACGGCCAACCGCCCAGTTGCTGCCATTTATTAACGATATGACAAAATAACTCAGCTGTTTTTTCTGTATCGTATAACGCCGAATGTGCTTCTTTATTACTAAAGTCGATATTGGCGGCTTCACACGCTTTGGCAAGTACCGTTTGGCCTAGTGCAAGGCCAGCTAGTGTTGTGGTATCAAAACTTACAAAAGGATGAAAAGGCGAGCGCTTGATCTTACAGCGCTCAGTGGCGGCGTTAACAAAACCTAAATCGAAAGCGGCATTGTGTGCGACCATAATCGCACGTTGACAACCTGCGGCTTTCATTTTTTTTCTTATCAACTTAAATATATCTTTAAGGGCTTTATCTTCACTTACCGCACCGCGAAGTGGGTTAGTTGGATCGATACCTGTAAACGCTAATGCTGCGGGTTCTAAATTTGCACCTTCAAACGGGTCTACATTAAAGTGAATCGTTTCATCGAGTGAAAAGGTACCGTCTTGCTCATTAATGGTTAGCATTGACGCAGCAATTTCGAGCAAAGCATCGGTTTTCGCATTAAAACCTGCAGTTTCAACATCAACCACAACCGGAAAATAGCCACGAAAACGTTGCGCAAATAGTGACTTAGTTGAAGTGTCTTCTGAATTTTGTGATGTTGATGCGTCTGACATAATAAGAAATAAGCTAGTTGATAAAAAAATTTGCCGAATTATCGCAGAAAATCGTTGAGCAGAGTTAGTGGTTTGTGATTTTTTTCCTCTGAATTTGCCAATAATTACCGAAAAAGTACTAAAGTTATTTAATAAAATGTCGATAGCTAGATAATCGCTCAAATTAATTTGTGTAAGTTATGAATAAAATAATTGTTTTACTGCTTATTTGCTTTTCAATGTCTGCACAGGCAAGTATTCGCCAATACAGCGCAACACTTGCGACTTCTCAATGGGATTTATCTGATAATTCTCGCTTGCAGTGCACCTTAACTCACCAAATTCCTAATTACGGTGAAGCAAAATTTTATAGCCGTGCAAGCCGAAATATGAATATGGAATTCGAGCTTGATATGCTGCGCTTGCCTGACAACTATGCCTTGGCGGAAGTGCGCTCTGAAGCTCCAAAATGGCGCCCTGGTGTTAATGGTCATACGCTGGCAAAAATGAAATTACATAAGCAGTTTGCACCAAGTTTACCCAAAAAAGTTGCTTGGACTATGTTAAGTGAACTAGAGCAGGGCATGAGCCCAACTTTTTATTATAACGACTGGTACAGCGACACCGATAAAATCGCGGTTGGCTTGTCTACCGCAAAGTTTCGCGCGGCTTATCAAGAATTTGTTAGTTGTGTGGGCAACCTTTTAAACTACAATTTTGATGATATTGCTTATACCGTACTTAACTACCAAAGTAATAGCGACAGCTTAACTAAAGCGTCTAAAAAACGCATGGCAATGATCACTGAATATTTAGCGCTTGACCAGACGCTAGAGCTCGTACTTATCGATGCCTATACCGACAGTTATGGCGGCAGATGGCCTAACCAACAATTATCAGAAAAACGCGCGGCAACCATTCGCGAATACTTTGTTAAAAGTGGTATTGATCCTAAACGCATCGAAGCAAAAGGTTATGGCGAAAAACGTCATATCGCCTCAAATAATACGGTATTAGGCCGTGGTGAAAACAGACGTGTTGTCATTCGCATGGAGCAACCTTAATACAGAGGTAATCAACATAAGGTGAAAGAGCAACCTTAACTTGTATTAGTTAGCTTTACACTTTTCCCCGTTTTTATTCGCTAATTATAAACACTATTTTAGTCGAACAGTTGAATAGGCTAGCAGGTTCACTTAACCTACTAGCCTATTTTTTTATGGGATTAATACTGTATGACCAATTACTATCGACTTGTATCCTTTATTGTCGTTTTTATTTCCGCTATGTTTGGTATCACTGCTAACGCAAAAGTTAACGATGCGTATACTTATGCTAATTATGATCAGGTGATCACTAAACACATCTACCTTGATTTAGCCGTAGATTTTGACAAAAAATCGTTATCAGGTTTTGCTGAACTTTCTCTAGAATGGTTAACCGACAACACAGTGCCGGTGTATTTAGACACGCGTGATTTGGTTATTAACAAAGTGTTAGCACAAAACAATGCTGGGCAATGGCACAAGGTCGGTTACAAGCTTGCCAAACGTGACGATGTACTCGGTGCTAAGTTAACGGTAAACGCACAATTTCAAGCAAAAAAATTACGCATTTATTATCACTCACTGCCGCAGGCATCAGGATTACAGTGGCTAGCACCTGAACAAACTGCAGGTAAAAAACTGCCGTTTATGTTCAGTCAAAACCAAGCTATTCATGCGCGTTCATGGATCCCTATTCAAGACACGCCAAGCGTTCGCATTACCTACACTGCACGTATTAAAACCGACCCAGCATTATTGGCGGTAATGAGCGCAAACAATACCCCTGATACTGCTCGCGATGGCGACTACTTTTTCTCAATGCCACAAGCTATTCCTTCTTATTTGATCGCAATTGGTGTTGGTGATTTAGAATTTAAAGCGATGAGCAAACAAACAGGTGTTTATGCTGAAAAATATATTTTAGACGCTGCTGTTGCTGAATTTGACGACACACAAGCGATGATCGACGCCTCAGAAAAGTTATTTGGCGCTTATCGTTGGGGTCGCTACGACTTACTTATTTTACCCCCTAGTTTTCCTTTTGGTGGCATGGAAAACCCACGTTTATCATTTATTACTCCAACCGTTATTGCTGGCGATAAAAGCTTAGTTAATTTAATTGCTCATGAACTCGCCCATTCTTGGTCGGGTAATTTAGTGACGAATGAAAGCTGGCGAGATTTGTGGTTAAACGAAGGATTTACTAGCTACGTTGAAAACCGCATTATGGAAGAAGTATTTGGTGTTGACCGTGCGGTAATGGAACAAGCGCTTGGCGCACAAGATCTAAATTACGAAATTGCTGAATTACCACCGGGCGATACGCAATTGTATATCGACTTAAAAGGCCGAGATCCTGATGATGCCTTCTCTGGCGTGCCTTATGTTAAAGGCCAGTTATTCTTAATGTACCTAGAAGAAAAGTTTGGACGTGAAACGTTCGACGAATTTATTCTAGCCTATTTCAATAATCACGCCTTTGAAAGTTTAGGTACTGAAAACTTTATTGTTTATTTGAAAAAGCACCTAACGGATAAGTACCCAAATATTGTTTCTGATAAAGAAATTAATGAATGGATTTTTGAACAAGGCTTGCCAAGTTTTGTACCAAAACCAACGTCAAATGCATTTACCACCATAGATAATCAAATTGATGAGTGGTTAAACAACAAGACCACGTTGGCGCAACTGCCAACGTCAGCTTGGACTTTGCATGAGTGGTTGCATTTCATCAATAACTTACCAACAGACCTTTCGCTTGAACGCATGAAAGCACTTGATACTGCTTTTAACTTAACCAATAGTACCAATGCTGAAATCACCCATGCTTGGTATTTATTATCACTGCGTGCAGGTTACGACCATGTATTGCCTGTAATGAAGGAATATTTAATTGATATTGGTAGAAGAAAGCTGATTGTGCCGTTATACAAAAAGCTTGCTGAGTCAGAAAGTGGTAAAGCGTGGGCAACTAAAGTGTATCAACAAGCACGCCCTGGGTATCACCCATTAGCGCAAGGTACAGTAGACGCTATCTTGTTAAAATAAAGCGTAATTAATACCTTAGATAATATTTTAAAAGGAGCTTCGGCTCCTTTTTTGTTGATTTTTTTCGCCGACGGTTAAACGTTTGCCGGGTTACTTTTAAATATATTGACACTGTTTCTGCCATGATGCTTTGACGAATACATGGCAGAGTCTGCATCAGCAAGAATCTGCTCTAATTCAAAACCTGAACGGGTTGCATCGGTTACGCCAAAACTTGCCGTAATGGGTTGTGCAATACCGAGAGTCTGGTAATCAATACTTTGAATAGCAGAGCGCAATTTATTGGCAATATCTTGCGCTATCACTAAACTACAACCTGGTAGTACTAAGCCAAATTCTTCACCGCCTATACGGCCAAATATATCATTATGCCGGCAAATTTTAAGGCAAGTTTGTGCAATTTGCTTAAGCACTTCGTCGCCTGCAGCATGGCCATAACTGTCATTTACTTTTTTAAAGTTATCGACATCAAACATAATACAACTCACCGCTTGTTGGTGTTCTTGGCAGTGCTTCATTGTCGTTTTTGCAACTTCTACAAAATGTCGACGATTAAAGGTTTTAGTTAAGCTGTCGTATTCTGCAAGTTGTTTTAAGCGCTCTTGATTACGCCAAGCTCGGTAAGCCCATATAATGACAAGAGTAAGCAAGGTAAGAAGTAAACTAATGAGCAGAATAAAATTTTCTTGATTTTTTTCTGTTAATTCTTTTGCGAGCACCAAACGTTTATTTTGTTCGTCAAGAAAACGTATTTGCGCTTTATTTTCAAACTCTTTATGGGCCGCTAATTGAAACGCCCAATGTTTAGCTTTAGTGTCATCAATATAAGTTTCATTCGCTTGTGTGTAGAGAATATGGTATTCAAGCGCTTTGGCTAAATTACCTTGTTTGAAATATAGCTGATGCAGTAAATAATAACTTTCGATATCCGCTTGCGTCGTATTTAACTCTTCAGCCAAAGCAATAGTTTTTAATGCAAAGTGAAGCGACTGCTGATCGTTTTGTTTGTGCCAGTAAACTTGAGCAAGCAAGGCATAGAATTCAGCGATAACACGAAAATACTTGGTTTGTTCAGCTTCTCCAATGTGCTGTTGTAGGTGTTGATAAGCTTTATCAAATTGTTCAGTATCAATGTAGTAACGCGCCAAATATGCGCGACTCAAAGAGACGGTTAACGGTTCATTGGCTTTTATACAAGCCGCTATAGTTTGTTTAAATTCATTGGAGTTTTCATTAAGCAGATTAAGTTTAAATTTTGACTCTAAAATTAATTGTTGTTGAATGCATGCACTTCTTACTTGTTTCTCCTCAAGCTCCACTTTTTGGGCGTAGTTTAAAGCCAAGTTATGTTGTCCAACTTGATTATAAAAAAGGGCAGCGACAATTAAGGCATCACTTTTAAGCTCATTATCTTTAACTTTTGGTAGTTCTCTAAGTAAAAGTGCAAGTTGCCGTAATCCTTGACTCCAATTTAACGATACCGCATGCGCATTAACAATAAGCATATTAGAACGCACTTTTAATGCGTGATCATTGCTATCATTTATTAATTGACTCGCTAAAGCAATCCCTTGAGAAAATTTACCAGAGAATACGGCTTGATACGCTTTTAAATATTGAAAACTGTTGTTTTGATTAGCATTAAACTGATGCTGATACGTTTGTAGTTGACTGAGTAATTGGTTAAATTTTGCTGGATCTCGACTTCTAACTTTATCAGCTGTTGCCAGCATAGTTGAAAGAGCTGTTGCCTTGATGTTGGTATTGATGTCTTGCTCATTAGCTAAACTAAAGCAAGACATGCATAAAAGAATGGCAATGGGAAAAAGTAGCGGGACTTTTATCAAAGACTTTATGGCTGAGACTTTAGGGCAAACGACGCAAGTCCGCCTGTTTACTCTCGTGGCAAATAAAGCAAAACAACAGATATGATAAAATCTGAACTGATAAATACCCAAAAGCCACCTTGAACACACTATCTATAATAAGTATTAAGGCTAACCTAAAAGTGCAACTTGGCAAGCAAATTTATGTATTTATTGCATAAAACGCTTTTAATTCGGCTTTTTATAGACACTTACCGTATTTCTGCCGTGGTGTTTTGAGGCATACATGGCGGAGTCGGCATCAGCTAATAAATCATCTAATTCAAAGCCAGAACGTGAGCCATCTGTTATACCAAAGCTGGCGGTGATAGGTGAGCTCAGCCCTAGTGACAAATAATCTATTTCGTAAATAGCATTTCGGCATCTATTGGCAATATCTTCAGCGATTAAAATACTACAGCCTGGTAAAATAAAACTAAACTCTTCGCCACCTAAACGACCAAAAATATCGTTATGGCGACCAATTTTCTGACAGCTGTCTACTACTTGTTTCAGCACTATATCGCCAACGCCATGACCATAAACATCGTTAATTTGTTTAAAATGATCTAAGTCGAATAAGACGCAACTAATTTCTTGTTGTGATTTTTGATGATGTTTCAATGCACTTTGCGCAAGCTGGACAAAATGTCCGCGGTTATATATACCGGTAAGCGAGTCAAATTCTGCCAGCTCTTTTAAATGTCTTTGCGTCATCCACGACTTATACGCCCAGCCGGCAAGTAACGTCATTAACGTCATTAATAAAGCGATAAATAAATAGTTATTTTCTTGTTGCTTGTCAGATAACTCTTTTGCCAATAATAGCCGTTGATTTTGCTCATCGAGCATTTTTATTTGCGTTTTATTTTCAAATTCATGGTGTTTTGCTAACTGAAAGGCTAAATGCTTGGCTTTGGTTTCATCTAAGTACGCCTTGTCGGCTTCGGCGTATTTTTTATGATAAATTAAAGCGTTATAATAATTTTTTTCATATTCAGCAATTTGGTATAAAACTTTATAAGTTGTAATAAATGCAGGCGTGTTAACTAAATCCTTTTCTATATTTAATGACTCTAATGCAAAGTGTTTCGCATTAGAATGGTCATTAATTAACAAGTAAGATTTCGCCAAGATAGATGCGATGTCAGCCATGACTTTAGGATACTGACTTTTTTCTGATAAATTAAAGTTTTCATTTAAAACCTCTATCGCTTGCAAAGGTTTTTCGTCTTTTATATATAAATTTGCTAGATATGTGTAGATAAGGCTACTCATTGCAAATTCATTAGCTTGTATGCAGGTTTGGATACCTTCATGTATGCTAGAATTGTTTGGTGATAATTCTTTCAACTCAGTTTTTGCAAGTAAAATTAATTGAGACTTGAAACAATTTCTTCTGTCTGTTTGCGGCTCTATTAAATTTGCATAGTGAAGGGTTAAACTATATTGACCTAATTGACTGTATAATATAGCAGCAACAAAATATGTTCTTTGTTTTAAATCTTTATTTACTGAACCTAGTCTTGATAAAATACTAGACAATAAACTTAAGCCTTTAGTCCAGTTTTGATCGAGGGCGTAAATATTTACTATTGTTAAGTCAGTTCTATACTTTAATTCAAAACTCACTTTCAGCTTGTCAAGTTCATGTGCAAGGTCCAAAGCTTTTTTATACTGCCCTTTGAAAGTTGCTTGATAAATACGCAAGTAGATATAATGGTTTTTCTCTTCGGTAGAAAGATCAGTAAGATGTTGAGCTAGGTAATCAAGATAGTTGTCTAATTTTTGAGGTTCACTACTTCTTATCGAATCGGCTTGTCTTAACAGTTTACCGAAATCAAGGCTTTCCATATTCTCAGCTAGAGTTTTTGATGAAAATGTCAAAATCAATATTATTAGCATGAAAAATAACACATTATTTCTATATAGAGATAATGTGTTAGGAGTAGTGGTTACATTTAACATTTAAATATTTATTACTGCATTTGTTTCTTCGTTTTCTTGTTCGTCATCAGCTGGTTCGTCATCTTCTGCCGGAAATACACCACAAAACATTTCGGATCGTACGTCCAATAAGGTCTCTAAGTCATCAATGTTCTTTTCTAAGATTGATGACTTTATTGGATTAGATAGCTTTAGCTCATTGATTTTTTCAATCACTAACTCTTGGTCTTGTAATGTTGAATCTTTTCCTATTTGCTCTAAAAGTTTTATGACTTGGTTCATTGGTTTACTCCATATTGTTATGAAAACTTTGTTATTTGACTTATTGTAACTATTCAACCAAATACAGTTTTGGCTGCGGTTTATCCGTAGTAATTTGTTTATCTAATTTAGCTAAACGATCTAATATACTTTGATTAGCTTTCATTTTTTTACTTGGCGGAATGACCAAAGTAGTGTGCTGAAAAATTTCGGCCTCTATGAGTTTTTTTAATATTATTTTTTCAATACGCTTAGCATCTATTGGTAGAACCTTGGCTTGATATAAAATCACTTCATGATCGAGCGGGTAGGTTTCGCTAAGCAAATCAACTAATACCTGTTTGTATGCTTTGCCAGTAGAAAACTTTGCTAACGATTTATCGCCGGCTAACCCAACTTGCCATAAAATTAAATGAGCGGCAGGGTCAACATTGCGTTGATAAAACATAAACTGGCTGGCTTCAAAGTGCATGCATCCGGTTTTTCCTGGGTCGATAGCCAGATCTGCATACAAACAATCTTCTGCGGATATGCCAGGTTCCATATGAGCGTGATAACCTTCATTGTCAGCTTTTTTAATGGCTCGGTGAGCAACACAAGCGAATACACCAGGGTGCCCATAAAATGCAGCTACAACTTTTTTACCAGCGCGTACCTCAGTTAAAATAGCTTTTACCATGTCGTTGTAGGTACTATTACGATTGGTACCTTCACAGTAATAGGGTTGTAGGCTTCGAACGTCTTGGTGCATTTCTTCAACCCAACGTTCAACTATGCCATTCGACATTAAAGAGAACACAATATCGGCATTCTCAATATAGCTTCTACATATAGGACTGATGTGCGCGCCTAATGTCATACCTGTGCCGACGCAAACTAAACTTCCTGACATTCAACTAACTCTTTGCCGTTATTATTTAAGTTATATTTTATACTAGGTTAGTTAAATTATTTCTATAAAAACTATTGATTTTATAGAAATTATTTAATGTTAGTTAACTGTTTTTTTGAGTGAGTTGTTAAGTCTATGTTAATTAATTGTTAGCGTAATGTTGGTTAAGGTATGTCAAAAAGGCATGGTTCGTGATGTTTTTAATCTCATGCTCACTATTGCGATGAGAAGTAGGATCGTTTTGGGCGTTAAATTTTTTGCAAAGTGCTGCCATAGCAGCATTATTTCTATTGTAACGAAAGTTTATACTTTCCAAAGATAAGCAATTAAAAGAGTACATTATAGTTGCTTCTAATGTCTCTTTGGCGTAGTTTTTTCCTATAAAACTTGGCAATAGCATTATACCTACTTCATTAATTGCTAATAGTTCATTAGCGTATTTTTTGTATAGAGAAGCTATTCCTAAAGGGGTTTGATTGTACCGGTCTGTAATAACCCAAGTTATAAAGTTCTTATCTTTAATTTGAGTTTTTTTTAGCATTATTGCAAAAGCATTTTTTGCTTGCTGTAAGTTAAAAGGCTTACTTATATACATCATTGTTTTAGCATTTGTATAGAGTTCACAATAAATACGTTTGTCTTGTTGATCAAGCGGTCGAATAATGAGTCTTTTGGTAGTGAATGTATGCATCTTGTCTTATGTAACTTGAGTAACTGAGTTATTTAATTTTTCTGCAAACTTAATCACACCAGTTTTACTTTCTGAACGGTCAAATATCACGTAATAATTATTCAGTAATGGCAAGCCAATAATTGACTGATTTGGCCATTGTGGTAACTGGCTTAAAATTTTAAATACGGCTTTATCAGGCGTTGGGCTGTTCACTTGCCAGTAACATTGCGGCGGACAAGTTAATTGAATCGGAGCGCCTGACTCGCTAATAAAGTTAAAGTGAATATCTGGCCATTGGTCTAACATTAACAAGTGCTTATCGATGCCGGTTGCTTGAAATTGAATGTCGGCAAAAGGTTTAATGAGCTCAGCAAACTTCGAGTTAATGTTATTTAACTGCTCAACCATTTGAGTAAATAATGGCTTGGTTAATACCAATGCACTTGCACCTGTGTCGATTATTGCGTTGGTTAAATAAGCTTTTTCATCTTTTTTAGCAAGTGGCTCTGCAACAATGGCGTTGTTATTTGCGATTTGAATCGAGATTAGCTTTGCGTTGTAATAAATGTCGTGGCTAATAGCAACCGTTTTAAAGTCACCTTGATAATACTCTGTTTGCTCTTCGCCGCCACCGAGTACAATAAAACCTTGGTTTTGACTTAATTGGCTAAGCTCTTTAGTTGTACTTTTTTCATCATCAACAAAAGTGCTTGAACGATGGCTATAAAAAGCAAATTTATTGGCAGCTAAACCTTGGGTTTCTAATTGCGTAAAATAGGGTTCAATATCCTGTTCGGGTTGTTGCCACAAAAAATGTTTAAAACTGGGTAGGTCGGTTGAATCGATTAATTGCTGTTTGCTTGCTTGGTCAAAAGGCCACGGAAAGGTTACCGCAGGCGAAATGTTAGCAGCCGTTAAATACTGACGAAGATCGAAGCCTTTATTTAGGTGGTGATACGCTAAACCTAATATGCCATCAGCATCACCAAAGGTGCTTTTTCCTTTCTCATTTTGGGCAATTGCGACGTGGCATTGTTCTAAAAGCAATTGCTGTTCGTTTTCACCGTCATTACCAATAAGTACTTTTGTTAAAACTACGGGTCCGTCCCAACCACCAATGCCATAATTTACCTCTTGTGCATAGCTTGTTACATTTAATGCCTTATCCGATGATGCGTTATACGCAGGCGGTTCAACCACTAATGTGCTGCTACCCGTGTCTAGTATTAAGTTAACTGCTTGTTTATTCTCACCAATAAAAATTTCTGCGCTGTAATCGCCTTTGGCATAAACGTTGGTGATAGGGATTTTTAGAATCTTTTCCTGCTGCATATGTTTTTTAATTATTTATTCCTTTAATTTTTAATAGCATACAGTTGCTTTAATTATTGAGTCAATTCAGTTTTTTTGTGTTGGTGATTATTTGGTTTTATGGCTAACTGAATTAGACGTGCGCAGAAAGACACTGGCTCAAAAGCAAGCTGGGTTTTATTGGCTTATACTTAATTTTACCATTGCTCAAATTGAGTTTGTGTTGATGAATATGAAAAGAAATATCTTGTTGTTTCGCATTTGTTTATTCAGTTGTTTCGCGATAGGTTTAGTCGCTAAGCTGCAAGCAAATCAAGAGAGTGAGTTCAGTGCTTGGCAGTTAAGCGCTGAAAAAAATACACAAGACGTCTTGGCTGTTACGAGGCAAACAAGTGAAGCAAGTATTGTTGATATTGCCACTCATTTTAGCGTTGATTTGGCTGAACTAAGAGCCTTGTTACTTGGTGTTGAGCAAAGCATAGTCATAAGTTTGCCGTTGCCTGACGCTAGCTTACTTGATTTTGAATTATCAAACTCTAATAGCATGGCGCCTGCGTTGGCGCAAAAATACCCTGCGATTAAAACCTTCCAAGGCATTGCCTTAAATTCAAACGACAATAATGAGCTGATCACTGGGCGTTTTGATATTACGCCAAATGGCTTTCATGGCATGTTCTCTTACCAAGGCGATACGGCATTTGTTGAACCTTCGCCTGACGGTGAAGATCATCAATACATCAGTTATTTCCGTTCAAACGCCCAAGCGAATATAACGAATAAAAACCTCATTGAAAAAGCACCTAAAAGTATTCCTGATGACGTATTAGCGCAAATAGAAAACACGGCAAAAAAATCCGCTCAAACAGGTATTCGAACCTATCGTTTTGCCGTATCGGCAGCCGCGGAATATACCCAATTTCATGGCGGTACAAAAAGCAGCGCCTTGGCTGAAATTGTGACTATGGTTAATCGTTTAAATCAAATTTTTGAGCGTGATCTATCGGTTAATCTACAGCTGGTTGCTGATAACGACGAACTTATATTTGTTGATGCAATGACTGACCCATTTAGCAACAGTGACAACGATGAAGCTATTAATACTGAAGTTATCAGCGATATTATTGGTGTTGATAGTTACGACATTGGTCATGTTGTTGGTACAGGTGGTGGCGGTTTAGCGACTGTTGGTGGTGTATGTTTAGATAGCCGTAAGGGAAACGGCGTAACGGGCTCGGCATCACCAACAAACGATAGCTTTTATATTGACTATGTTGCCCATGAAGTTGGTCACCAATTTAACGCTAATCACAGCTTTAACGGTACTGGCGGTGGTTGTAGCGGCAATAGAATTTCTAGCCATGCATACGAACCCGGTAGTGGGTCGACGATAATGGCTTATGCCGGCATTTGTGGTAGCGAAAACTTGCAAACTAGCTCGGATGAATATTTTCATTCAAGCTCGATTAGTGTTATTGAAACATTTATTGAGTCGGGCAGGGGCGCTAATTGTGGCACTGTTGGTAGTGAAACGAATAACCACCCAGTAGTTGAAGCCGGCGATAACTATACAATTCCTGCTAATAGCGCGTTTACCTTAACCGGCAGTGCAACAGATAGTGACTCTAGCAATTTATCGTACAGTTGGGAGCAATATGATTTAGGTTTGGCGAGCTTTTCTGCGAACTCTATGATTGATGATGGTACGCGACCGATATTTCGTGCTTTTAATCCAGTGTCTGAACCTACGCGTACATTGCCAAAATTGACTGACGTATTAGCAGGAACAACCACTAAAGGTGAAAGCTATGCCACTACTGATCGTACGTTAAATTTTCGCCTGCTAGTACGAGACAGCGAGGGCGGTGTAAATTACGATGATATGGCGGTAAATGTTGTCAATACCAATGAGGTATTTGAACTTACTGAGCCAAGTGTCGGCAGTAATTGGCAAACGAATGAGCAAACGATTACTTGGAATGTTGCCGGTACTGACGGCAATACCATTGACTGCGGTTTTGTTGATATTAGGTTATCAAGCGATAATGGCGATAATTTTACGCATAGTTTAGCACTGCAAACGCCCAACGACGGTAGTCACGAAATAAGTCTTTCAGGAGTCACCACCAGTCAAGCACGCGTAAAAATAAGTTGTAGCGACAATATCTTTTTTGCTGTTAACAATGGTGCATTTAGTATTGATGTTGCCGCTATTTTAGCCATTACCAGCCAAGAAACGCTTTCAATAGAGCAAGGCGAAAGCATTACATTAACGCCAGCAATGTTTAGCTACCAAGATTTATCCGCGCTCAGTTTATTGGTATCAGCAGGTGATAATTATACCGTATCAAATACAACCGTAACACCTGATGCAAGTTTTAGCGGTACGTTATCGGTAGCTGTTGTTGGCGTAAATGGCAGTGATCAAAGCGACGTATTTGTCGCGCAAATAAGCGTTACCGAAGCGCCTGTAACAACCACGCCAACGACGCCGACCCCAACGGTTACTCAAACTAATACCACCGCAAATACCACAACAAACGAAAGCTCTTCTGGGGCTGGTATGTGGTTGTTTTTATTGTTATCGTGTGCGGTAATCGTGCGAAAGTTCGATAGGAATATTTAGAGCGTGTTGTTTAACAATATTGCCAATACTTGAAGGAGATTTTAGCTAAAATGAAATATTTTCCATGCCTTGTGTTACTACTTGCAGTAAGTGGTTGTAGCCAACAAAGTAATGTCCGCTTAGATACTGAAAATCAAATAAAAAATACAGAGCAAGTGGTTCAAGTTAAAACATCTCCCTCGGTAATAAAATCACCAAGTGAAGCAAATAACGATGTTTTACTGGCAGAAGAAAATAAAGACTACCGTATTCTTGCCACTTCAGGCAGACGCGTAACCTATCCAGGCATTGCCCTTGAAAAGTACGATTGGGTCCATAAATATTGCGGCCGAAAGTTTATGTCAACCACAGGTGATGCGATTACCTCAACCAAACAACGTAATCAACGTGTGCAGCAAATTGAATATATGCGCTTGTATAATGAAAAAATGCTGTTGATTTGTAAGCGAAATATCAAACTTTAACCGTGACAAAAATCACACATTGTAACTAAGTGTAATCAAAAAATGATCTAAATCAAAAATACAAATGATAATCGTTATCATTTGTATTTATTTGTTTTCATTTGTATAGAATGGCGCCAATTAAATAATTAAAGGCTAACCATTGATGAAATTGACTCCGCTGTATTTTGCTATGTTTTGCACTAGCAACCTTTTCCTTCCTGCTGTTGTTCAAGCGCAAGTATCGAGCGCACAACAATCAGATGATATTGAAATTATTGAAGTTAGAAGTATTCGTCAAAAGCTCGAACAAGCTGGTCGTTTAAAAGACGTTATTCAGCAAACCGAAGTGCTTGATAAAGTGATGATCGATAATAAAAATGCCTTGAGTTTATCTGACGCAATTAACAACGAACCTGGCGTTAATGTTTCGAATGAATGTTCTATGTGTGGCGTTAAACGCATAATGCTTAACGGTATGAAAGGTGAACATACCACCATTTTAGTTGACGGTTTACCTACACATACCTTGATATCGGGTTTTTACGCAGTTGATGCAATTGCAACCACAGGAGTCGATCGCATTGAAGTTGCACGTGGTGCTGGTGCATCGTTAATTGCACCAGAGGCAATTGGTGGCACTGTTAATATTGTTACTAAACAGGCGTACGAAAATGAAGTTTCTTTTGATGTAGCAAAAGGCTCGCATGACTTTACTGCGATGAAAGGCATGGCTACAGGCGTATCTGAAGATGGTAAAACTGGCATTACCTTAATTGCCCAATACGATAAGCAAGATCAAGAAGATCACGACGACAATGGCGTCAGTGAAGCACCATTTCAAGAAAATCAATCAATAACCGCGTTAATTAGCCAAGATATTAATGATACGTATAACTTGCAAGTACGTATTTCAAAAGTGCAATCAGAAGTATTTGGCGGCCCTGTTATTGGCCATAATACTTATTCCATTGGTGAAGCGATTTCTGGTTATGATGGTATTGATTCACCACAATTATTTGAAGGTGATGATGTTCGTAACCAGTTTATTGGTAAAGCGTGGGAAACCACCGAATGGATCGATACCTCGCGTGATGAAGCTTACGTAAAATTATTAACAGAGCTTAGTGATTATACCACGGCAGAATTTGCGGTAAGTTATGCCAAACATGTGCAAGACTCATTTTATGAAGGTATTGACTATCAAGCTGACGATGTGATGAATTATTTTCGTGCGAAGTTTGATACCGAATTAACTGATGAACATTTTATTACTTATGGTGTTGATGCTCGCACGGAAGAAATGCGTTCTAGCACTAAAGCATTAGAGGGGGTCGAAGCATACGAAAGTGATGCTTTTGATTACGATACGCTCGGTATTTTTATTCAAGACACTTGGGTACCCTCAGATAAACTTGAAGTTGCTTTAGCGCTTAGAATTGACAAAGTAACCGCGGATTTTATCGACCCGGCTAAAGTCGGCACTGAAATTGATGAAACTTTTTTTGCCCCGCGTTTAGACTTACGTTATTTCCACAATGAGCAGTTAACATCGCGCTTTTCAACAGGTCGTGGGTATCGTGCACCATTGTCATTTTTTGAGACCGATCACGGTATTTTAGACTCAGAAAAAGGTTACCAAATTGACATTGACTCATTAGAAGAGTCGATTTCAGCAAGCTACTCACTTAACTACGATACCGATAAATTAGCAGCAACGCTCTCACTTGCTCACTCACGTGTCGATAACTTAGCAAGCTTAGAAGAAACCAGTGAAGGCGTACCTGTATTAACTCAGTTAGATGAAACAGCAGCAGTAACTACTATTGATATTTCATCGGGTTATAACATTACTGAAAATTTACTGATTAATGTGAGCGCGGAACAGTTTTTATACGACGTTCAGTTTAAGTCTTCATACGCAATTGTACCGGTAGAAACCCGTGCAAGTTTTGATATTGAGTGGCAGCTCGACGACTTAAAAGTATTTTGGTCTACTACCTGGTTTGGCGCGCGTGACTTAACGGAATACGGTTATGAGGGCTACAATATTAAAGGTGATTTAAGCTCGATAAAGCCAACGAATGCACCGGCATTTTCAAGTTCAGATCTAAAAATTCAATATAAACTTTCAAGCAATACCAAACTATACGCGGGTATTTCTAATATCTTCGAATACACGCAAATTGAAGAAGGTGAGTCGCCACTATTTTTTGACCAAGACGGTGGCTACGATGTTGCCTACATTTTTGGCCCACTGCACGGGCGTGAATTCTACGCGGGTATTGAAATAGGGTTATAAAATGAAGAAGCAGGTGATATTAGTGATGCCAATGTGTGTGAATAGGGCAGCTTCCTTTTTTATGTTGACCTTTTTAATAGTGAGCTTATTGATGCTAAGCCTTGTCGGCGTTAATACAGCGAATGCTAAATCAACCAATAGTGTTGTTCCGCTGTCGAGCGAGTTTAAGAACTTAGCGACAGGTAAACACGAGCAATTAGTTGCCAATACTAATGTCGCCAGTGTCGTGATGATTTTTCAACCTGATTGTGCGTGGTGTAAAAAACAAGGCAAATTGCTGGCATCGGTTAAAAGCCAATGCCAGCAACGCGTTAATTTGTCCTTGTTAGGCTATAAAGGCAGTACTGCAGCATTAAAGCGCGAACTAAAACATTTTGATAAAAGCTTACCAGCGTATAAAGCTCGGCAGAGCTTTTTACGCCAAATAGGCGGCGTTAAAGCGTCACCAACGACACTCTTTTATGATAAACAAGGTCAATTACTGGCTAAAAAAAGAGGCTATATTACCCCTGAAGTATTGCAAGCGGCATTAAGTCAACTTACTGAGCAGCAATGCCAATGGCAAATTTAACGCTAACTAAGCTGTGTTTAGCTATTTGCCATACCAAAGCGAATAGCGAGCAAATACTTTGGCTGTGTTTTGCTAACCTAAATCAATAAAAGGCGAGTTAGTGGCGCTTAGCGGTCAATATTTGGTAAATGAAACGATATACTTGTTCTAAGAATAATCGATGTAAATAAAGTGAGTATAATGTCTGGATCTGTTTCAGTACGCAGCTGGTTAAAATTCGGCTGGCAAATGTTTACGGCCACCAAAGCAATGAGTATGTTATTTAGTTTAGCGTTTTGTGTGTTTGCGGTGGTGCTTTATGCGCTATTTGTGAAACTCGATGCTGAGCTAATATTGTACCCATTTATTGCGGGTTTTTTCTTGGTCGCTCCTTTACTTATTATTGGTTATCAACGTGTTGCCGCTAAAATTTACCATGGTCAGCCAGTCACTTTTTCAGATTTGTATAAAAATAAAACCCATCACAGCAATAGAGGTATTTGGTTTTTAGTTTTTATTTTGTGTTTTTGTTATTTTATTTGGCTAACCGATGCGTTAGTTATCTACGGTTTATATTTTGGTATAGAGCCGTTAGCGTTCGACAGTAAATTAATTACCGACGAAACCCTGAGAGAGTCATTATTTTTATATATTTTTTATAGTGGCTTGATGGGGCTTGTTACTGCAATTATTGGTTTCTTATTAGGCGTATTTGCAATACCACTCATCATTCACCAAAATGTCGATTTTGTTGCCGCTATTCATATTAGTATTAAAACCGTGATGGCCAATAAATGGTTGATGACTAAGTGGGCGAGTACTTTGGTGATATTAACGTCATTGACTTTAGTGGTTGCGGTGCCGCTGTTGGTAATTGTCTTACCCGTTTTAGGCTATGCAAGTTACGCGGTATATCATGACTTAATTGTCAAAGTACAAGTTCGAGAAAACCAAGCTCAAGAAAACCAAGCTCAAAAAAGCCAAGAAAACTAAAATTAAAGGCAATAATGAAGGGCAAACATTGCGGGTGGGAATATGTTTTAACGCGTGCTCAACTTGCTTTTTGTTTTTTGCTTAAATCAACAAACACAAATTGAGCAGCGTAAGTTAGCTATTTACAAATTACTATTAATTAGCTCAAGTGCTTCATCAAGAATTTCTTTAACCGCTTCGCGCGCTTTTTCAGGATTTCTTGATTTTATCGTATTTAAAATATCAGCATGTTTTTGTACATCGCCTTCTACGCCTTTGGTTTTATTGGTGTAGCGAATACTGACGCGCAGGGCAGTACTGATAAAGTCAGTTAGCTGTACAATAAATGGATTGCCACTGGCTTGTAAAATACTGGTGTGAAATGCAATATCTGAGTCGAGCGAATCATCTAAACCTTTTTCTGCGGCTTCCATTCGAGACAAGGCATGCTCAATAGCTTCTAAGTCATCATAAGTTGCATTTACTGCGGCTAATGCTGCTGCTTGCGGTTCAATGGCTGCGCGCACTTCGGTGAACGATTTTAGTAACGAAAGAGAAGGGTTACTGCTTAAAATCCAGCCCAGTACGTCAGTATCAAACATGTTCCAATTGCTTTCAGGTAAAACACGAATACCTTTTTTTGGTCGTGAGGCGATTAATCCTTTGGCCGAGAGCATTTTTACCGCTTCACGGGTTGCGCTTCGGCTTACATCGTACTCGATACATAGTTCGGCTTCTGTGGGTAAGCTGTCACCAATTTTGTATTTTCCAATAACAATGGCGGTGCCCAAATCGTGAGCTAGCTGGTAAGTTAAATTGTGTTTTGGGCTTGGATTCATGTTTTATTTCCCCGTAGCATTTGTTGCTTATCGAATAACTTCCTAATGAAAAGCCAGTTAAATTTCGACAAAACCGCATAAATGCAATGTTTGGTAACGATACGTAAATTATTTTGATGAATTTGTTGCTTTATTACAAGCTTATTTTGTTGTATATTTCGTATATGTGATTAAAGTCATATATATATTATATTATTTTGAATTTGTGAGTTTGCTAAATTGATCGAAAAATGTGAAAGTTCTTCCACAATTAGTTGGGTGGCAATAGGTAAGTTGATTAGTATTTTGTCACCTTCGTATTTTTTTGGAGACTTTTAGATGCATTCTTCTACTCAATATTCAGATCTTAAAGACAAAGTCGTTTTTATTACTGGCGGGGCAAGCGGTATTGGTGCCGCGATGGTTGAGCTGTTTCTCCAACAACAGGCAAAAGTCGCTTTTATTGATATTGATGAAACCGCCTCAAATAAACTTTTAGCTCAAAGCCATATAAACGTCTGGTATCGCAAAGTCGATGTTACCGATATAAATGCTTTGCAGCAGTCAATTGTTGATGCAGCAGCAGAGCTTGGTAGCTTAGATATATTAATCAACAATGTTGCCGACGATATGCGTTATCGACCAGAAGATATCTCGGTCGATACCTGGCGACAAAATATGAAAGTGAACTTAGATCCAGCATTTTTTGCTTCGCAAACAGCGCATCAGCTAATGAAAGGCAACGATACTGGCAGCATTATTAATTTTAGCTCGCTAAGCGTGTTATTTGGTTTAGAAAAGTTAGCACCATACATCACTGCAAAAGCTGGCCTTATTGGCATGACAAAGGCATTAGCTCATGACTTTGGCGATGATAACATTCGTGTAAATGCGATTGTTCCTGGTTGGATAGCGACAGACCGTCAATTAGAGACTTGGTTAACAGCTAAGGAAGAAAAGCAATGGACGCAAACGATGGCGATTAAAAAACGCATCCAGCCAAGTGATGTCGCGAAATTAGCACTATTTTTGGCCTCAAGCGATAGCGCTATGATCACCGGGCAAAGCATTGCCATAGATGGTGGGAAAACATAAGGGAATTAATGAGTCATATAATTTTTGTCGATTGGGGAACAAGCCAACTAAGAGCCTATTTGTGTCAATATACTGACCAAGATGAATTTGAGCATATTTCATCAATATATGGTTTAGGTGTAAGTAAGTGTGGCCCAAATTTTCAACAAGAGTTAATGACTCGCATACAGCCTTGGGTTGATATATTTGGTAAGTTGCCAATTTACCTTGCGGGTCAAATTGGCTCAAGTATCGGCTGGAAAGAAACGCAATATTTACCATGTCCGACAACTCTCAATAACATTGCTCATTCCTGCGTTAAATTTAATAGTCAACAACATCAAATATCGGTTGTTCCTGGCCTTAGTTGTTTTCTTGAACAGCAATATTATGACGTAATGCGCGGTGAAGAAATTCAAATATTGGGCTGGTTATCGCTTGATAGTGCTCATCGCCAAGGTCAACATTTATTGTGCTTACCGGGCACACATACAAAATGGGTACTGATCGAAGATGGCAAAGTGGTTTTATTTAAAACCGCCATTACCGGCGAGCTGTTTGACTTGTTAAGTAGTCAAAGTGTTTTGGTACAACAACAAAAATCTACTATCGATAAAAGTGCGTTTATCAAAGGTGCTAAATTTACCTTAGACAGTGAGCATGACAACTTTTCACATGGTTTAATCGCTGTACGTAGTCAGCAGTTATTTGGCGACATTTCTAACGAGCAAGGGCGCTCTTATCTTTCAGGCTTTTTAATCGGTAGCGATGTTCGTGCTGCAATTCATGCTAAGCAATGGTCATTAACGCGTAATAGCTTAGTCAATATTATTGGCGATAAAAGGTTAAGTCAGAATTTTGCTGATGTTTTTGCTTTGCAAAGCATAAATAGCAAGTGTTTTGGCGAATGTGAAACCACTTTGGCCGGTTTTTACGCTGTGTACCGACAATCCATCAACTAAACTCGGCTTGAGCCTGCTTTTTTATTGCTTTTTTTTACTTGGAAAATGTAGTTAATTGTAAAAATAATGCTTTATAATAAATCCTATATGTATTATAAATGTAGTTAGGTCAAATTTAGATAGACTCGCAGCAATGATTTTGCAAAACTGCTTCAGGTTTGACCTATGAGGAACTCCAGTCTGATTTATTCCTTAATACGTGATTGAGCTAAAAATAAACCAATGAAAATAAATGAAGTATTTTCAGCTGGCACTAATATTTTACTTTTAAAGTAATGCGCATGTTAGTTCGAGTGGAAAATATTTTTATTTTCAGTTTATTGTCTTCACTCATGTTACTTTAAGAAATTCATTAGCGGGTTTGGAAAAACTGACGCAAGTAGCAAACATTGTTTTTAACTGTGTTTGTTATGCTAATTAATAAGTAAACGCAGTAATTTTACTGCATTGTTATAAACCAAAAAAAGTCACACTCAAGTGACTATGGGGAACATTATGAGTTTATCGACACTAGACATTTCTGTCTTTGTCATTTATGTAATTGCACTTATTGGCATTGCATATTTTGTATCGCGAGAAAAAGCCGGTCACGAAAAAGACGCGGGCGATTATTTCCTTGCTGGTAATAGCTTACCTTGGTGGGCAATTGGTGCATCGTTAATTGCTGCCAATATTTCAGCAGAGCAAATTATTGGTATGTCGGGTGCTGGCTATAAAATTGGTTTAGCAATCGCATCATACGAGTGGATGGCAGCATTAACCTTAATGATTGTTGGTAAATACTTTTTACCTATTTTCCTTGAGAAAAAAATCTACACTATGCCGCAGTTTTTAGAAAATCGTTTTGATCACCGCGTACGTACGGTAATGGCGATATTCTGGTTAGGTGTATATGTATTTGTTAACTTAACCGCTATTTTATGGTTGGGAGCGTTGGCAATTAATACCATTACCGGTGTTGATATTGTTTACGGCATGATTTTCCTTGGCTTATTCTCAGTTGCTTACTCTTTATATGGCGGTTTAAAAGCGGTTGCTTTTACTGACATTATTCAAGTTGTATTGTTAACTTTTGGTGGCTTATTCTTATCGTATATCGCGTTAGATTTAATTGCGGTAAATAACGGTGGTCAAGGCATTATTGATGGTTTTAATATTCTAGCGACTCAAGCGCCTGAAAAATTTGACATGATTTTATCGCCAGAAAGTGAGCATTATGCTGACTTACCGGGTATTTCTGTACTGGTTGGTGGTATGTGGATCATGAACCTTTCTTACTGGGGTTTTAACCAATATATTATTCAACGTACGCTTGCCGCTAAAAGCTTACGTGAAGGCCAAAAAGGTATTGCATTTGCAGCCTTCTTAAAACTTCTAATGCCAATTATCGTTGTTTTACCAGGTATTGCAGCGGTGTTATTAGTGCCTGATTTAGGCAAAGCTGACCAAGCTTACCCAGAGCTTATGAACTTAATGCCATCTGGCCTTAAAGGTTTAGTATTTGCAGCATTAGTTGCAGCGATTGTTTCGTCACTAGCGTCAATGACCAACAGTGTTGCAACTATTTTTACGATGGATTTATACAAAAATGATAAAAATCCAAAAAGTGAAGAGCATTATGTAAAAGTGGGTCGTATTGTTAGTTTAGTTGCGCTTATTGTTGCCATGTTTGTTGCTAAGCCATTATTAGGTCAATTCGACCAAGCATTCCAATACATTCAAGAATTTACCGGCTTCTTTACTCCGGGTATCGTGGTATTATTCTTCTTAGGTATGTTCTGGAAAAGAACGACAGCAAATGCAGGTTTATATGCAGCATTAGGTTCGGCGGTATTCTCTGTAGCCTTTAAGTTCTTATACCCTGAGATCCCATTTATGGACCGTGTTGGTATTGTCTTTATTTTATGTGTTCTAGTAGCGGTAGTTGTTTCGTTAATGGAAAACAAAGGAGACGATGAAAATGCTGTTGACGTTAAAGGTATTTCTTTTGCTACATCGAAAGGCTTTAATATTTCAACTGTTGCGATTGTATTAATTTTAACTGCCTTTTATATTACTTGGTGGTAATAGCGAACATTTTGTCTAGGTAATTAAATGAATAACGCACAAGTAGGTGAGTTGCTTTTTTCTGTTGATGTTAGTAACCAATTAGGTGAAGGCGTGCAATGGCACAAAGAAACTCAGTCTATTTGGTGGACCGATATAGAGTCATCGTGTTTGTGGCGTTATTCAACCTTAACAAAAGATTCAAGCAATCCATTAACAAAGTATGCAATGCCTGAGCGTGTTGGCTGCTTTGCATTTATTAAAGGCGATGACCGGTTGGTTATCGCCTTTTCTTCTGGTATCGCCCTTTACCATCTGGCGAGCAAACAACTTTCTTGGTTAGCTCAACCGGAAAAACATCTACAACATCATCGCTTTAATGACGGTCGAGTCGATCGCCAAGGCCGTTTTTGGGCAGGAACCTTGTACGAAGGTGAAGCGCCAAATACGGGCGAGTTAGCGAGTTTATATATGCTAGACCATCAACAAGAATGCCATAACATGCTTGCTAATATCGAAATATCCAATGGTTTGTGTTGGAGTTTAGATGGCAACATTTTATATCATGCGGACTCACCGACGCAGTGTATTTATCAATATCAAATGAAGAGCGATTCTGGCTTGTTAACCGATAAGCAGCTCTTTGCTAAAACGTCTGAAAATAGCTTTCCTGATGGCTCTTGCATTGACGCTGACGGCTATTTATGGAATGCGCAATGGGGCGGTTCAAAAGTGGTGCGTTATGCGCCAAATGGTGAGATAAACCTTATTCAAAGCTTACTAGTAAGCCAACCAAGCTGTGTCGCGATTGGCGGACCTAATATGGACTGGTTAATAGTGACGTCAGCCAAGCAAGGTTTAACAACCAAACAATTAGCCAAAGAGCCGCAAGCAGGTAATCTGTTTGTTTATCAATTAAATCACGTTAAAGGCGTTGAAGAGTCTCAATGTCAGACCAACTTTGCTGTTATTGATTAATTGACCAAGGTTGTTGATTTTTTTTCGCTTGTAAAAATTGTACCTTATTTTCCACCATCCACTTTTTCAGCATTTTCAGCATTTTCTGTGTGCGTTCAGGTAACTGCTTGCTAACATCATGTAGTTCACCAATATCCTTGTTTAGGTTGTACAAACTCACGGAGCCATCCTCTAAATTTTGAATTAATTTATAGTCACCTAAGCGAATAGCGGCAGCAGGTATTCCGCCTTGATTACTGTAATGCGGGTAATTCCAATAAAGGGCACGATTTTGGATTTGCGGCGTGTTTTTTAACAGCGGTAATAAACTCACACCATCGATATTTTTAACGTCGACATTGGCTAGCTCATAAATGGTTGCCGGAATATCCATACCAATAACAGGTGTTGATTGCTTGATATTTACTTGATGTAAACCTGGTGCTCTAACGAGTAGAGGCACTTTTATACCACCTTCATAGGCCCAACCTTTGCCGCCTCTTAACGGTAAATTACTGGTTGGGTGACCTTCTGATGTTGATACGCCACCATTATCTGAGGTAAAAAACACCACCGTATTTTCGGCTAAACCGGAATCTTCAAGGTGTTGCAGTATCCGGCCAATATTGTGGTCCATTTCTTCAACCATCGCAGCATAAATTGGATGGTTTTGCTGTATTCGTACTTTGCGTGCCTGTTTGGCATAGGGCCAAATTTGTTGCTCAGTTGCAAATTCTTCTTGCCTTGACAGCGGCTTTTTATGGTTTTGATACTTTGCAATGGTGCCCTTAGGTGCTTGCAATGGGTTGTGAACAGAGTAGTAAGACAGCACCATCAAAAAAGGCGCGTTAGCTGTTTGTTTTTGCGTTTGTTGTTTTAGTAATTCAATAGCTTCGTTAGTGAGTCGCTCTGTTAAATATTCACCATCAGGGCCTTGCGTTAATCGCGGGTTTTTATAAGGGGCAAAATATCCGCCCGCTGGTGAGCCGGCACTCCAACCACCAATATTGACATCAAAGCCTTGGTTTTCAGGCCAATATTTTGGATCTTCACCTAAATGCCATTTGCCAATGAAGCTTGTTTGATAATGTTTTGGCAATGCTTCGGCAAGGGTTAGGGTGCTGGCAGGTAAATAATCAATGCTATTCGCGGGCTTAAAGGACCCATTGCGACGTTTACTTTTTTGATGATGAAACCAATCCGTCGCATGTAATTTAGCAGGATTGATGCCCGTCATTAATGCCGCGCGTGACGGGCTACAGACAGGATTAGCGGCATAACTATTACTGAAATTTACGCTTTGTTTAGCAAACTTTTCAAGCGCAGGCGTTTGGTAAAAGCTGTTGGGATTATTCGGTGTAATATCCATGAAACCTAAATCATCGACAATAATCACTAAAAAGTTCCAGGGCGCGTTGTTAGCAGCATTAGATTTTGCTTTCGCCACAGCTTGAACGGATAAGCTCACTAAAATAATGGTAAATAAAAGCAATTGTGACAACGACTTGAAACTGTTTATTCGAGCCTTAAAAAAAGGTAAATATAATGTCGGTAAATGCGGCATAGCGTTTTGGTGAATACCTTATGTGAATGTTGATACAGGCATGAGTAATGCTTTATTAGTGTATTAGTTATATGCATAGCGGAATTTAGGAGATTAATCAATAAATTCTTGATAATAAATGTGATAAATAATACTGTTTAATTAAATTAGCCGCTATGAAATAAACGAGTGACAGACAGTAATACTGTTTACTTACTTGAGCTATATAGCACCTTGTAATGAAGATATTTTGTGAATAGGCAGTAAACTACGTTGGAACTTTTTTATATTAAAGATGCGTTTAGTGAAGTTATCATCGCCCCTGAACTTGGCGGTAGCGTTTTAGCTTATACTAGCGAAATTAATGGGCAAAAACGCGAAGTATTTCGTACAGAAATCAATCCTGAGCAGGTAACAGATACTTGTTGCTTTCCATTGGTACCGTTTTCGAATCGAATTAAACATGGCAAGTTTTTGTTTCACGATAAAGCCATTTCATTGCCATTAAACGCCTTACCTGAGGTTCACGCTCATCACGGTCATGGTTGGCAAACTTCATGGCAGGTTGACAACGTGCAAGAAACGTCGATAACGCTTTCATATCATTACCAACCAGATGCATGGCCTTATGCATACACAGCTAAGCAGCAAATTAGTTTAGATAACGGTATGTTAATGATGTCGTTAACCTTAACAAATAATAGCGATCAGGAAATGCCGGCAGGTTTGGGCTTTCATCCATATTTTACCCGTACCGCAGAAAGTGCACTGCATAGCCAAATAACACAAATGTGGCAAGTTGATAGCCAATGTTTGCCGACACATCAGAGCGAGGCGCCGGCAAGTTTAATGTCAGCGCAAGGCATGAAGTTTGAAGGCTCAGACCTTGACAATGCTTTTGCTAACTTCCCGCATAAAGCGGTTATTACATGGCCTGAATGGCAAGCTAAAGCTGAAATGACCACTTCAGATAACTGTGATTTTTTAGTGGTATATAGCCCTAACGAGGAAAACTTTAGCTGTGTTGAACCAGTAACACATCTCACGGATGCATTTAATAGGGTATCTACAGGGCAAAAAAATACAGGTTTTCGTATAATAAAAGCCAAAGAGTCCATGACCATTTGGATGAAAATAAAACCTAGCTCAATCTAAGCTGAACGTCTGCCAAATTATGCTGCAACACTTAGTCGTTGCAGCAAATCACTTGCCAGTCATTGACTTGCGCATTAAAAAAGCCACCTTCTTGATAGGCTTGCACTATTTTTCCTTGTTCACGTAGCTTTTTTAGCCCCGTTTGTAATGCGGTAAATATTCGCGTTCCGTGTTCATTTTCTTTATTGACCAATATGTGTCTTGAGCCTTTAATCGCGACTTTCATATTGGGCACTGGCACTAAATGGATATTTTCATAGTTATGGCTTAGGTCGTCATTATTGCTAAAGTCATCCAATAAAAAATCGGCACGTTTGGCATGGACCATTTTCAACATGAATTGATACCTAGGCACACTGTGTGTGGCAATATTAAGTCGCTGTAAAGCTTGCCAATCTGCATGCCAGTGTTTGCTTGATACTGCGTGAAAATTTTTAAGATCTTTTGCCGATTTCGCCTTAAGCAAGGCAATGTTGAGTCGATTGGTATAAACGCCTTTAAAATACTCTCCGTCGCGGATCAGTGGCGCAGAAACATAAACTTTATTTTGATCGGCTAAGTTTAGCCAAACACTGTCTAGCATTAAATCGATATGGCGATTAGTGACAAGTCTTAACAAGCGTGGAATATTGCTAATGGCGACAAAATTAAAAATAGGCTCAATACCTCCTAACCTTAGGGCTTGGCACACTAATATACTTTCAATTAGCGAGCGCGAGGGGTTAGTGAACTTATAATTTGCAAGGGCGTCGCAGCTTACCTTTTCCGTTATTTTTTTCAGTTGCTGTTCAACTTGTTGATGGTGACTAATGCCGACGTTAATAATTAAAGGCGTTGATAAGGTTTTGTATGAAACAAGATAAAGGGCAAAGCTAGAAAGAATTAGCCAATATTTTTTCACGTGATTTCCTAAAGGAGTGAAAATAACAATATTATAAAAAACAAAAATTATAAACTAGTGTGCTAGGGAAGGTGAGCTTACTGTGTAACCAATGTGTAAAAGCTGATAGTAAGTAAAGACAAATAGTGACTAAAGGAATCATTGGTAAAACCAAGGAGCATAGGGCTCCTTGGCTAAAGTGTACTAGTGAAGGTTATTCGTTATAAACCTTTTTTAATGTCTTTTTTCCACTTTTTATAATAAGTCGTTAACTGTTTAACAACTTCAGGATGCTGTTTAGCGACATTAGTCGTTTCAGAAGGATCGTCTTCTAAGTTATATAAAAAGCGACCTAGCTCAAGATCAACCATTTCATATTTTGCGTATTTATCGGTGGTGGCGGTTTTAAATTTCCATTTACCCATACGCACTGCAGTTTCGTGACCCGTGTCCCATACAAGCACTTTGTGCTCTAACGATTTGTCTTTACCGGTTAATAGGTTGGTTATATCGATACCGTCAACATGATCTGGCGTGTTAGCGCCAGCAAGGTTTGTTAGGGTTGGCAAAATATCCATCGTGCTTATCACGTTGTCGCTAACCACACCTTCAGTAAAGGTACCAGGCCATGAAACTATCATTGGAATACGCACACCACCTTCATATAACAAATACTTACTACCTCTAAATGGTCCATTGTCAGCGTAAATTGGCGTTGAGCCACCATTGTCACTTAAGAAAATAACTACCGTGTTTTCGGTTAAACCTTCTTGTTCCAAGGTATCAAGTAGCTTACCAATTTCCGTATCCATATACTCTAGTTGCGCTAAGTAGTGAGCACGACCTTCAGGGTTGTTTGGGTAGCGACCATTTTTGTACCAAGTGTAGTAATCTTCGGTATCTGGATCCCAATCATGGTAGCCTTTTAAGTTATTCGCTTCTAAATAATCTTCTGGTAATTGGTGCGTAAAGTTGTGCACCGCATTAAAAGCTAATTGTAGGTAGAACTTGTCATTTTTATTCTTTTTAACAAATTCACGTGCTTTTTCACCATAGATTTCAGTTGTAAAACCGGTGCGATCGTCACGTTCGTAGCCATCCCAAAACGCGCCATACTCAAGTGCTTGACCATGTTTTCCGCCACGTTTGTTATAGGCTCTTAATTTCTTTCTTTCGTTTTGGTCGTATTCATCGTTGTGGATCATAAAATGCTGACGACCGTTACCACCGTAACCATAAAAGTAATCAAAGCCATGATTTAAGGGAAAATCGCGTACATCTTTTGTATGAAATCCATAATGAAATTTACCAACATAGCCAGTATTGTAATCACGTGTTTTTAGTAATTCTGGAATTGTGGTTAGTTTTGGATGAATTGCAGCTTTATTACCATACCAATATGCGCCTTGGCGTTGGTTATAAGTACCTGTAATTAAACCTAAACGAGAAACATTGCAAATTGGTGCAGTTACATAAGCATCGGTAAAGCGAGTACCACTTTTAGCTAGACGGTCTAAACTTGGCGTATGTACGTCGTCTTTGGCTAAACCCGTTGCGCCGATATCCGCGTAACCTTGGTCGTCACTGATGATAACAATAACATTGGGGCTATCTTTGCTACCTTGTGCAAAAACACTATGGCTAGCAACAATAGTGGTGAGTAAAAGTATGAACTTGATTGTCAGTTTCATAGGCTACCTAATTGAAGTCGTTAAAAATTGCCGCTAACTTATCATACTTGTAATATTATTCAATGTAGATAAGTGTAAAGTTTACGTAATCTAACTATTACTGTTTTTCTTTACATAGCTTTACTTTCATTTAGCTTGTTTACTTTTCGCTAGCCTATTATTCTGTTATATATATTGAACATTTGTAATATAAATACTATATTTCGAGTTATCGTAATAGCTATATTCAACCTTTGGAAATTTTATGAAAAAAATGTCAGCCACTTACTCTAGGTTTTCTTGTAACCACACAAGACAGTCGTTTCAATTAAATCAAGTAACCAAGCTCGCAGTCATTCCTTTGTTGTCATTAGCCGTAGCATCTTGTGGTGCTAATAATGGTGTTGAACAAACAGCAAAGCCTCAAAAAACCGTTTCAGGTAAAGTTGCTAACCCATACTGGGAAAACCCTGAAATGTTTGCCGAGAATAAAATGCCGGCTAGAGCGCATTTTTTCTCTTTTGAGTCGTCAGCACTTGCAGATATTAATGATAGAACATCGTCTGAGAATTTCCTTTCGTTAAATGGCAGCTGGCAATTTAATTGGGTAAAAACACCTGCTGAGCGCCCAAGCAATTTTTATAAGACCGATTTCGACAGCTCAACGTGGGACAAAATTACCGTACCTGGAAATGTTGAACGTCAAGGTTACGGCGTGCCGCACTATTTAAATATTGAATACCCATTTCCAGCAAATCAGCCGTATATTCCGCATGACTACAACCCAGTAAGCTCTTACATTAAAGAAATTGATTTACCAAAAAACTGGCAAGATAAAAAAGTCTTTATTCATTTAGGTGCGGTAAATTCAGCCATGTTTATTTGGGTGAATGGTGAAAAAGTCGGTTATAGCCAAGGTTCAAAATTACCAGCAGAATTTGATTTAACCAAGTATCTACATGCGGGTAAAAATAAAATTGCCCTTGAGGTGTATCGTTGGTCTGACGGTAGCTATTTAGAAGACCAAGACGGTTGGAGTTTAAGTGGTATTGAGCGCGACGCCTATTTATACGCCACACCACAAACGCGTGTTGAAGACTTTACTGTTGTATCTGATCTGAGCAATGATTATCAAGACGGCTTGTTAAGCGTCAATATTGATTTAGAGAATCAAAATAAAGCGAAAGACTTGACTGTTATCACCACATTGTACGACGGTGAAACTCAAGTTTTTAGACAAGACAAAGCTGTTGTTGTTGATGGTAAAAAGCAAGTTAACGTTAAAGCAAAAGTCAGCGATGTAAAAGCGTGGAGTGCAGAAACGCCTCACTTATACACCTTAAAAATGATCGTTAAAGACAGTTCAGGTAAAACTTTAGAGGCGATTAACCAAACCGTTGGTTTTAGAAACATTAAAATGGAAAACGGTTTGTTTTTAGTTAACGGCAAAGCTATTACCATTCGTGGTGTTAACCGTGTAGAGCATCATCCAGAAGGCGGTCGTACATTAACACGTGAGTCGATGGAAAAAGACATCTTGATGATGAAAGAAAATAACATCAACTCGGTACGTACTGCGCATTTCCCGAATGACTCTTACTTTTACGAGTTAGCCGACAAATACGGCCTGTATGTTATGGATGAAGCGAATATTGAAACCCATAAATACATGCAAACCGGTAACCGCCCAGAAAAGCGTCAGCAACAAGACGATCCTGATGCTAAGGTAATTAAAAAGCAAAACCAGAAAAAGAAATTTGACCGACCGGCTAGTCAGCGCAAACATCATTTAGGTTACAAACCTGAATGGGAAGCTGCCCACGTTGACCGTGTTGCACGTATGGTTGAGCGTGATAAAAACCATGCATCTATTATCTATTGGTCGTTAGGCAATGAAGCGGGCTTAGGTACGTCTTTTGAACGTGCAACCGAGTGGATCAAAGCTAACGATGCGTCTAACCGCCCGGTAACTTATGGTGGCTGGGGTACGGTAAATGGTCATACGCCATTGGATTATGTTGATATTTACACGCCAATGTACGATAGCGTGTCTGAGCTTAAAGATTACGCCAAGAAAAAACGTAAGCAGCCGTTAATTCAAGCGGAATATGCACATGCAATGGGCAACAGTGTTGGTAATTTAAACCTGTATTGGAACACCATTTATGCGCATGAGCAGTTACAAGGTGGCTATATTTGGGATTGGGTCGACCAAACCTTTATTGAAACCAACGATAAAGGACAAAAATTCTGGGCGTATGGTGGCGACTTTAACGATGGCAAAAGTAATCGTCATTTCTTGGCCAATGGTTTAATACAACCTGATCGCACGCCAAATCCACATTTAGCCGAAGTGAAGAAAATTTATCAACCGGTATATTTTGATGATTTCGATGTAGCCACATCGCAAGTCACCATTAGCAATCACTACAACTATATTGATCTTGCTCATTTAGACTTTGCAGTATCAGTGACCGAAAACGGGGTTGTTATTGCTAATGCACCGCTTGCCGATATTAATCTTGCTGCAGGTTCAAGCAAAAAGCTAGCGATAAACTTGCCAACATTTACGCAAAAGTCTGATGCCGAGTATCACATTACGATTAGCGCACGTTTAAAAGAGGGTGGTGACGTTCTTTTGCCAGCAGGGCATGAAATTGCATGGCAGCAGTTTGCGTTAACTGAACCAGTGCCTGCGGCAACATCCAAGACAATTGGCGAGCTAAATAGCCAAGAAAGTGCTCAAGGTGTACTTATTTCGGGTGACGACTTTAAGGTGATGTTTGATAAAACAACGGGCGAGTTAAGCTCTTATCAATATCAAGGCACAGAGTTAGTTGAAGCTGGCTTTACCGGTAACTTCTGGCGTATTCCAACGGATAATGACAACGGTTGGGGAATTAAACATAAAACGCGTGTATGGAATAACGCCACATTAAAACAAACCTTATCAAGTTTTGATGTGCAAAAAGTTAACGAGCAGCAATTAAAAATTACTACCACGCATGTGTTAGCAAATAAAGCGGCAAACTTTACTATGTCGTATACAGTTAAAGGTGACGGACATATTGATATTGACTCGTCGTTAAACTTATCACGTGGAAAATTACCAACCATGCCGCGTGTTGGTATTCATATGCAATTACCGGGTGAATTTAGTGAGCTAACCTGGTTTGGTCGTGGCCCACATGAAAGTTATGTTGACCGTAAAGAAAGTGCTGCTGTTGGTCAATACCATAGCAGTGTTGATCAACAAGTACATGATTATGTTGTACCTCAAGAAACCGGTAATAAAACTGACGTACGTTGGTTAACGTTAACCAATAACAACGGTCTAGGCTTTGAAGTGACCTCAGATAAATTATTTGGTTTCTCGGCAGTGCCTTATGAAAAGTATGACTTTTATAAAATAGGCTCTGTACCTGGGCATAGCGTAGATGCGCCATTTAAAAACACGACATCACTTCGTCTTGATTATAAGCAAATGGGTGTAGGTGGTGACGACAGTTGGGGGGCCACTCCTTATCCAGAGTTTATGATCCCAGCAAACAATTATCAGTTTAGCTTTTCAATTAAACCGGTAAGTCGTTAATAACAATATTTAATTATTTAAATGCCCACCTCCTTTTAATTTTATCGAAAGGGAGTGGGCTAAGATGAGTGACTCTATGTTGAAACTCATATCAAATAACGAAATCAGCTGTTTTAAGCAGCGTCGATAATATAGGTAATATGTATGAAGTACATTAATCGTTTGGTTTGTTTTGCCTTAATCTTGGTAACTGGGTTTGCCAATGCTGCGGCGGAAAAACCTAATTTCATTGTTATTTTAACCGACGACTTAGGTTATAGCGACGTAGGTTTTAATGGTAGTACCGATATTAAAACCCCTAATATTGATCGCATAGCCAATGAAGGTACACGTTTTACCAATGGTTATGTAACTTACGCGGTATGTGGCCCAAGTAGAGCAGGGCTATTAACAGGTCGTTATCAAGGGCGATTTGGTTTTGGTCGCAACCCTTATATTGACCCTAGTGATGAAAATTCGGGTTTACCTTTATCTGAACAAATGATCTCTGAAGTGTTAAAGCCGGTCGGTTATAGCTCGAGCATTATAGGTAAATGGCACATGGGGACGCATCCAAAATTCCGTCCTAATAATCGTGGGTTTGATCACTTTTATGGCTTTTTATCTGGCGGGCATAAATACATGCCTGAAGATTTAATCTTTAACAGTATCGCCGAAGGGAAGAAACCGTTTGATTGGTACCGCACTAAATTATTAAGAAATGACAAGCGTGTTGATATTACTGAATATTTAACCGATGAGTTGTCACGTGAAGCGATCGGCTTTATCGAAGAGAAAAAAGACGATCCCTTTTTCTTATACCTTGCTTACAACGCACCACATACGCCTTTGCAAGCCACCAAAGAGTATTTAGATCGCAATAAACACATTAAAGATAAAAAGCGCCGCACTTATGCAGCAATGATCACCGCCGTTGACGATGGTGTTGGCCGTATTTTAGCGAAGCTAGATGAATTAGGTATTGATGACAATACCATGGTTTTCTTTTTATCAGACAATGGCGGTGTTAATAAAGGCTTTTCAGAAAATGGTGAATTAAGAGGCCATAAAAGTGAGTACTTTGAAGGCGGTGTGCGTGTGCCATTTGCAGTACGCTGGCCTAACCGCATTCCTGCTGGCGTTGACTACAATAACCCAATAAGTTCAATGGATATTTTAGGTACATTAGCAGGTATTACTCAAGCACCTATCGCAAAAGAACGTCCGTTAGATGGGGTTAATTTAATGCCATTTATTACCGGTAAAACTGACGAAATACCGCACGATGTTTTGTATTGGCGTAGTTTTGATAAAGGGACCTTGGCCCTTCGCCATCATAACGCCAAAGTTATCGCAGGGAAAAAAGAAGGTAACTTGTTATTTAATTTAGATAAAGATATCAGTGAAAAATCAAATCTTTATAAAGAAAATAAGAAATTGCATAACAAATATTATCAAGAGCTTAAAGAATGGGAAAAGGAATTAATTGACCCAATCTTTAAACCGCTAAAAGCACATAGCAATAAAAAGTAATTTACCAAGCCACTATAAGCATTCGCCAATAGTGGCTTTTTCTTTTATCCGCCTCGTTAATTCATCACGTTATTTTGTTAATGCAATACAATCAATAAGATAATGTAGCGTACCTTTACAAAATCATTCGTTAAACTCTAATTTATTTTACAATATTGAATGCGTTACCTGTTGAATTTTAAGTGTTTATTATTCAAGTGGTTGTGGTGGTCATCTCATCACTGTTCTTGTTGGTTACATAAGGTAACTTAATTGTACTTTTTTCCTAAATTCACTAGATAAAAATGAGCTAATTAAGTATATTGATGTTATCTATCTGTATTATATTTTAATATGATGGGTCTTATAAATATTATAAATTGAAAAACGACAAGATCGATAGGACGTGACGCTATGAATATTAAGGCAATATCATCATTGAGCATGCTCGCAATAACAGCACTTCTCTCCGGCTGTGATAGTGATGGCTCAAAAGAGGAGATCATCTCAAATGAAGACGATTATTCTCACCAAATACCTGAAGTTAAAAAAGGCTCTGTATTTAACAACCAAGATCTTATTTGGTCAAATCAACTAGCAGAGATCAAACCCCATTGGAATCATGACTGGTCAAGTACGCGTAATAAAACTTTTCAACCAAGCAGTATTGAGTTTGTACCAACTTTTGCAACGGATACGGTATTAACCGACGAGCAAGTTGCTGAGCTCAAAAAATATTACATCGATTACATCCCTACTGAGATAGAAGTAGGTGAAAATGGTGATGAAGTTGAAGAAATTTTGGCAGAAGAAAAATTTCATTATGTGTTAACTTCGTACGAGCATGAAGACGTTGTAGTGAACCCATTAGAAGAGGGCATCGAAGCAACGGTTAATATTGATGGTTTGCTAGCAGCTTGGGAAAAGCTCGTGGAAATTGGTGCACCTATGGTGAGCCCTGCCACAGAAGACCCACTAAACCCTTGGATGACCGAGTTCATGCAACAGCAAGGTGATACGGTGAGTTATGTGGCATTACAATGGTTTGGTGCTCCCGATGTTGACGCGTTAATGGCAAAAGTTGATGAAACCTATGCAGCGTACGGAAAACCGGTTTGGATCACAGAGTTTGCCGTTGCTGATATGGACGCTATGCCAGCCGTTGAAGGTGTTGAAGCCGAAGGTGATACGCCTGCCATTGACGCTATTCCAGCGATTGAAAATAAATATACAGAACAAGAAGTTGTTGACTTTATTAAGACTGCATTACCGGCTCTTGATGAACACACTAACGTATTTCGTTATAGCTGGTTTAGTGTAGAGCCAGAAGCTGAAAACTTTATTAATTTTTCTTCTTCGCGTTTATTTGATGCACGTGACATGGATACCGGTAAAACAACACCAACCATAGTTGCAGAAGCTTATGCATTTCACACTCCTAATGGTTATGCGGGTTTTGGTAAAACGCCTGCTTTGATTGATGAAATTCCTGGCAACTTAATTGTTAATGGTCACTTTGAAAATGCAACTGATGCACCTTGGCTTGGTTATTTACGTGAAGTTGTTTTAGGAACGGAAGCCATTCCTGCAACCGACGGTGTTTTTTATGGTCGTATTAATAACAACTCAGATGGTTCTTTTCTTCAATTGGTCGACCTAGAAGAAGGCAAATCGTACAAGCTTAACTTTAATGCAAGATTTCATAGTGGCGTTGGTAAAAATACTATGAATGTTGTAGTTAAAGAAAACGAAAGCGGCAAAACGGCCAATGTTTTGAAAGCGCCAATTGTATTAGTTGACGGTGAGTGGAGTGAAAATGAATTTATTTTCGAGGCGAGCCTAACGGGTAATTACAAATTGAGTTTCTGGCATGGTAAAGAAACCCACTATTTCTATTTAGACAGTGTTTCGTTAGTGGAAGTTACTGATGAAACAGAAGAGGGCGGCGCAGAATAATTAACTAGTTATTCTTCTTACCTAATCAAAACGAGCATTCCCCCAGCAATGCTCGTTTTTTTTCGTCTAAAATATAGTTGTCTAAAATAGAGACTTTCTGGCTTGTTCGAGTGTTTCCGTTAGCTGATAAACATTACCGTCTTGTAAAAACTGTCCGAACGCCTTAACTGCGATTTTTTCAAACTCAGGCGCTGTTGCCCGATCAAAAAAGGGCGATACATCGGCGGCATGGCTAGCAATTTCAAAACCTTTTATTGAAAACTTATTGTTAAACTCGCTACTTTTATTATTGGCGGGCAACATATGATATTGCTCGGCAATGTGCTTTTGTGCCTCGCTTGTTGCTAAAAATGTTAAAAACCGCTCGGCCTTTAGTTTGTTTTTACTGTGCTTACTAATAAAAAATACCAGCGTGGGTGTGCTTTCATAACGTGGTATATCGGCCATTTTTGGAAATGCCATGTACTGGGTATTATCGATTAAAGCTTGTGACACTAAGTCACTTGATAAGCGTTGGCTCATAAAGAAAAACGCAAACCGTTGGCGATGAAAAAGCGGCAAACTGTCTGACCAGCGCATTTTGTTATAATCATAATTAAAAAAGCCACGCGCAATTAAATCCGCCCATAAATTCAATACATGTTGAATACGCGGGTCGTGATAATTAATTCCACCTGCAATAATTTCATTAAACAAGCCAATGCCGTACTGGCGTAAAATAAAGTATTCAAACCACGCGGTTGCGATCCAAGGTTGCTTTTTTGATGCATTAAAAGGGGTAATGCCCGCTTCTTTGAGAGTTTGGCAATACGTTATAAATTCCTGCCATTGCTGCGGCACTTCACCAAAACGCTCAGTTAATGATGTTTTATAAAAAAATCCCCAAGTTGCTTTCACATAAGGCAAGCCATAAATTTGTCCTTGGTATGAAACCCAATCAATCAATTTGGTGGAAAATTGTTCCTCCCATTGGTGTTTTTGCCATAAATGAGAAATGGAATGAGCATAGCCAGCTTTTATTTGCTGATGGAAGCGATGTGAGGCGTGTGCGTATAAAATATCAGGGCTGTCGATACCATCAACAAGCCAGCGATTATTCAATTGCTCAAATTCATCATCTTTGGTGTATTTTACGATTTTAACTTTTATACTTGATTGTTGTTCAAATTGTTGAATAAGTGGGAAGAACGCTGCTTTTGCTGCAGGACTAATATGAACAGAAAGGCTAATCGTATTGTTGTCGTTAACGCTATTATCTGAGGGCTGCGCAAGTGCTAGTAATGAAAATAAAACCAAATAAGCGTATGTGAATAAAGCGATGATATAACGCTTAATTTTATTCATATTATTTGCCTAAAATGTAAGGGAAAAATACGGCAAAAAAATCCATTTATATGCTGCTTATTATAAAAAATAGCTTATTATTGCTACAATTGAGAACAATCACCCGATCTATTTTGGTTAGGGTCTGTTGATCTTTTGTTTTCTGCTAGAGACTAATTTTAAAGATAACAAGGCAAAAAGGTGCCTTGAAAAATAGTCTCTCGGTGTTGCCAACAGGGGGTAAGTGCTTAGGTTATGCTTGGAACTAATAATCGGTATTCAATGTGCATTTGGAATAACTAAATTTTACATTAAGTGCCGTTATCACCATATTTTTAAGTGCAACACAGTTCTAAACTGGAAGAGTAACAGACCCTAGTATTTATTAAGTTTTACAAGTTTAAGGAAATGAATATGCAATGGCTTAGAGCTATCTTAGTTTTATCTTCAATAACACTATTTTCTTGTGCATCTACCGATGCTGACGAACCTATGGTGAGTGTCGAAAACGATCCTAGAATTGGTGAAGAAGTGAATCAGGCTTGTTTTATTCGCAGTATTAATGGCTGGAGTAATGTCGATAACGACGACAAAGCGCTGATTGTGACACTGAGTCGAAGAAATCAGTTTAAGCTGAATTTATCAGGCCCGTGTGATGCAAACTGGGCGATGTACCGCATTGCTATTATCGGTAAAACTGGCTCATCGTGTATTCAACGTGGCGACCGCGTAAAAACTGACGCAGACACGATGCGCGGTTTAAGCTGTATGATCACAAGCATCAACGAATGGCACCCTGAAAAGCTCGAAGAAATGAATAAAGAGCAACAAGAAACTGAGCAAAGCAAGTAATTATTGTTGCGTTAAAACTAAAATTAGCATCACTTTCATGTGACTAATATCAAGGCTAGAGTATTGTTTTAAATATTGTTTTAACTGTTTTTTAAATTATATACTTTAACTGTAAAGGCTTAACTGAATGTATCGGTTAGGCCTTTATTTTTTATAACAAATTTTATCGTATAGCTTCCTATTGAAAAGAGCGTTAACCCTATCGCTAGGTCATGGTAACTGGAAATGCACTGCGCCAATTGCCCTTAATCACCATTAACCAGATAAATAATTAAAGTCCGAGGTTAGTAATAACCTCGGACTTTTTTATCCTGCTTAATTTGAACCGCTTTTACCAACAGTCAATTTTGCTAACTAATTGTTAATACGTTGAATTAAAATTTATTAAACATAGGCACTAGAAAATTATTATTTTTAAATTATACTGTATATAAATACAGGTGTTTTTATGAATAATTTAATCGAACAACTCCAGCATCGACATTTAGTTTGGCAAGGTCGTAGCAAAGCCCCTTTAGCGACAGGTGAGTCGACAGGTTACGCTGAACTTGATCAATATCTTGATGGTGGCTTTCAACAAGGCGTTACTGAAATACAAAGCGCTGCTGGCATTGGCGAGTTGCGCTTACTGCTGCCGATGTTAACTCGCGCCATTGAAGAGCAACGCTTGATTGTGTTTATCGCGCCACTTGGCATTATTAGTGCACAAGTGTTGTCGGCGCAAGGTTTTGATTTAAGTAAAGTTTTATTGGTGTATCCTGAAAAGCAGCAAGAAAGCTTATGGGCGGCAGAGCAGTGTTTACGCAGTGGTGCTTGTCATAGCGTTATCATGTGGACCCATCAAGCGCTTGAAGTTCACCAAGTGAAACGGCTGCAGGTGGCCAGCGAAACCGGCAACAGCCGACAGTTTATTTTACGCACCAATAAAGCGGAATCGCTGTCGCTCCCTTTTGATTTAAGTCTGTCATTACAGCCGCACGCCCAAGGTGTTTCTGCCAGCATTAATAAACGCAAACGCGGCTGGCGCACAGACCATTTTATTATCAATATGGCAAAACATTGGCCGAGGCTTACTCAAGCACCTCTACCTGATAATGTCGTGCAGTTTTCTAAGGCGCAAGCAGGTTAGCATGACCTTGTGGCTCTATCTTCATTTTCCAGCCTTGCAGCTTGATGTTATGTACCAACAAGCCGGGAAGGAAATGCAACCACTGGTTATTTTTGATGACAAAATAAATGAAGTGGTGCAACTTAATGCCCCCGCATTAAGCGAAGGGGTAAAACTAGGCATGGGTTTAGGCACTGCCTCATCGTTATGCCGCTCATTGCAGGTTAAACCTTATCAGCAAAGCACAGAAAATCGCGCGCTAAAACGCATCGCCCATTGGTTATATTCAATTACGGCAGATATTACTTTATATCCACCGAATGGTTTACTGCTTAAAGTCACTAGCATGCTGACCTTATATCAAGATTTAGCCCATTACTGGCAGCAGTTATCACAGCATTTACAGCCGTTAAATCTTCACTATCAATACGCGACAGGGTATTCGCCATATGCGGCGCGCATTTTAGCCAGACAAGGGCTTAATGGCATTTCTGACGATGAGCAAGCATTACTGCGCCAAATTAAGCTGCAGCCTTTAGCTTGTTCAGACTTAGCCAGTCAAGTGATCACACGTTTACATAAAGTGGGTGTGCGCCACTTTGCAGATTTACTGGTGTTGTCATTTACCGAGCTTGCGGCGCGTTTTGACGTGGAGGTGGTTAATTATATTGGCCGTTTAACTGGGCAAATACAGCACCCCGTTACTGCTTATATACCCCCTGAACATTTTGAGCACTATTTAGAGCTATATTACGAAGTGGTTAACCTGCAACATATCGAAAAACCGTTGTTGAAACAGTATCGATTATTAGAGCAATATTTAAGGTTGAAAGATAAATTAGCGGCAGCGCTTGATATTGTTTTTCACCAACGTGATGCGGATGACTTTGTGCTGGTGGTTAGCGCCGCAGAAGGAGAATATCAAGCAGAAAAATGGTTGCAGCTTAGTCAACTGGCATTAGAGTCGGTTACCTTAACTGCACCTGTGACCGGTTTAACATTAAAAGTGAAACGCTTAATGAGTAAATACGCGCAGCGGCGTGATTTATTTCAAGGAGCACAAGGCAGCGTTTCGGCGAAAGGACTTATCTCGATACTCAGTGCAAAACTCGGAGAAGAGCGCGTAAAAGGCATTACTACCGTACAAGACGATCGACCAGAATTTGCTAATCAGTTGTGCACGCCTTTTTCGACTGAAATAACCAGCCGCGTTGAGCAAAAGCTGCGACCCAGCGTTTTACTGCCATCACCACTGCCATTAAATGAACAAGTGCAGGTTATTCCGTACCCTGAACGCATCGTCACTGGTTGGTGGGATAACCATCAAGTAGCACGCGATTATTTTATTGCCCGTAGTCAACAGGGGCGTTGGTTATGGTTATTTCGAGATAATCATCAACGTTGGTTTGTACACGGCGTTTTTAGTTAATGGGGAGCTTTGTGGTTAATGACATATAACGAACTGTTTTGCCAAAGTAATTTTTCCTTTTTGCAAGGGGCTTCTCATCCTGAAGAGTTGATTATTCAAGCGAATTTTTTAGGTTATCAAGCGCTGGCGATCACCGATGAATGTTCAGTGGCAGGAGTTGTGCGTGCCTATAGTGCGATTAAAGAACACCAATTGGCGATTAAGCTCATTGTTGGCAGCATGTTTTGGCTCAATGACGAGTTACAAGTGATCTTGTTGTCTCCCAATCGTAAAGCGTATGCCGAGCTTTGTCGGGTGATCACCAATGCTCGGCGACGTAGTGAAAAGGGCAGTTATCAGCTACAAGAATGGGATTTAATGTCAGTGAAGCATTGTTTACTGATTTGGCTCCCGACAGGAAAAACATGCGATCAACATTGGGGGCATTGGCTGAGCCAATATCATCAAAGCCGACTTTGGCTTGGCGCGCAGCGGCGTTTATTAAGTAATGACCAAGACTATTTGCAGCATTGCCAATTGTTGGCGCAACACCTTGAATTGCCCATTACCGCATGTGGCGGCGTACTGTTTCATAATGCTAACCGCATTGAATTACAACATACTTTAACAGCTATTAAAGCGGGCACTAGCGTAAGTTCGCTTGGTCACCAACGTTTATCGAACGCTGAACGGGCACTGAGATCTGTGACTAAGCTCAGTAAATTATTTGAAGCCCAATGGTTGGCAGAGTCGCAAGTGATCGCCAAACGTTGCCAGTTTAATTTGCAAGAGCTGCGCTATGAATATCCAGCAGAATTAGTACCTAAAGGTAAAACGCCAATGGCACATCTGCGTGAATTGGTGGCTAAAGGCATTGAATTTCGTTTTCCAGAAGGTATTCAAACCGAGCTTGCACAAACTATTGAAAAAGAGCTGACATTAATTGAAGAGCTTAATTATCCTTATTATTTTTTAACCATTCGTGATGTGGTGATGTTTGCCAAACATGCCGGGATTTTATTTCAAGGTCGAGGCTCTGCGGCAAATTCGATTGTGTGTTACTGCTTAGAAATAACTTCGGTAGACCCAAGGCAAATTAACGTATTGTTTGAACGCTTTATTAGCAAAGAGCGTGACGAGCCGCCCGATATTGATGTTGACTTTGAACATGAACGCCGTGAAGAAGTTATTCAATATATTTACCAAAAATATGGCCGAGAGCGTACTGCTATTGCCGCTACGGTGATCACTTATCGGCTAAAAAGTGCGATACGTGAAGTTGGCAAAGCGCTTGGTATTAACCTGACACAACTTGAATTTTTTATTAAAAATATTAACCGACGCGACAGCTCACTTGATTGGCAGTCACAGGTGATTGAATTAGGGCTAGATCCGCAGTCAAATAAAGGGCAACAATTTATTCAGTTGGTGAATGAAATCAAAGGTTTTCCGCGGCATTTATCGCAACACGTTGGTGGCTTTGTTATCTCAGCCGGGCCGTTATACGAATTAGTACCGGTTGAAAATGCCAGCATGGATGAACGTACTGTAATTCAATGGGATAAAGACGATTTAGAATCACTCGGTTTACTGAAAGTTGATGTGCTAGCGTTAGGCATGCTTAGCGCTATTCGTAAGTGTTTTCAGCTGGTTAAACAATTTCATCAACGGGAATTAACTATCGCCAGTATTACTCGAGAGCAAGACGATGCTAAGGTTTATCAGATGATACAACAGGCAGATACCGTGGGGTTATTTCAAATTGAATCGCGGGCGCAAATGAGCATGTTACCTCGGCTAAAACCTGCCAATTATTACGATCTTGTCATTCAAATTGCCATTGTACGACCCGGGCCAATACAAGGGGATATGGTGCATCCTTTTTTAAAGCGTCGTGACGGTATTGAGCCAATTGAATACCCCTCTCAAGCGGTGAAAGAGGTATTATCTCGCACCTTAGGTGTGCCTATTTTTCAAGAGCAGGTGATAAAACTTGCCATGGTTGCAGCGGGTTTTACCGGCGGTGAGGCGGATCAATTACGCCGAGCAATGGCGAGTTGGAAAAAAAACGGCAAGCTGTTTCAGTTTAAAGCTAAATTAATTAGTGGCATGAAAGCAAGAGGTTATAAGGTAGCGTTTGCCGAGCAAATTTTTAGCCAAATACTTGGCTTTGGTGAATACGGTTTTCCTGAAAGTCACTCGGCGTCTTTTGCGGTACTCGCTTATGTGTCAGCTTGGCTTAAATATTATTATCCAACGCTATTTTATACGGCAATTTTAAACAGTTTACCGATGGGTTTTTATTCGCCATCGCAATTAATACAAGACGCTAAACGGCACCATATCAGCATATTACCGATTTGCATTAATCAGTCAGTTTATGATCATCAGGTAGTCAAAGTGCAGGGCGGCTTAGCATTACGTTTAGGTTTTCGTTTGATCAAAGGCTGCTCAAAACAGGCGGCAGAGCTGTTAGTCAAACATCGACCTAAAGCCGGATTTCAATCGGTTAGTGAAGTAAAACGTTTAGCAATAAACCGTTATGTTATTGAGCAATTAGCCAGTGCTGATGCCTTTCATGCCATATCAGGTGATAGATACGCGACGCGTTGGCAGATCATGAATAATGAAAACGACTTACCGTTATTTTCACCACATAACCAGAGCACACAAACCTCATTTGAATTTATGCCAAACGAGATGGAAAATTTAACCGAAGATTATGCCGCAACTGGGCTAAGCTTAGGAAAACACCCTATAACTATTATGGATGAAGCAGGCAAGTTAAATGGCTTTACCCGTATGATGGCGTTGAAAAACCTCGCGCATAAATCGCTGGTGTCTGTGGTTGGTATTGTGACCGGTAAACAAGCACCAGGAACTGCATCTGGAGTTACCTTTATGACCTTAGAAGATGATACCGGCAATATTAATGTCGTTGTATGGGCGGCAACTTCAAGAGCGCAAAAACAAGCCTATATGACCGCTAAAGTATTAAAAGTGACCGGCATATTAGAGCGAGAAGGCGATGTTACCCATGTCATTGCCGGTAAGCTGATTGATTTAACGGATCAGCTTGCGACGCTAAACACAAAATCAAGAGACTTTCACTAGAGCGTGTTGATCTTTGTGGTATGAATTTAGTCCAATTTAAACGCTTTCTGATCGCGGCACTAACTTGAGGCATAGTGGTTCTACGTCTAAAGTTAGTAACAAAGAGCAGGAAGCGTTTAAATGGATCCTTGGGACAGCGTTTGTTTGCCATTTCTACTGCGTTGCCCCACATGGATGTGGGGTAAGGTGACTTTGCAGGAGCATAAAGTCTTTATCACTCATTTATGTAGAATAACTACACGACAATCGCTCTGCCTTGTATAAATGGTAAATAATTCGCTGCAAAAACATACACCAAAGGTCAACACGCTCTAATGTATCATCGACAACGTGGCTCACAACATCGGCAGCAAAAAAGTCGCCGTTATTCTATTAAGAAAACATCGATTAAAGATGAGAATATTGATCGGCAAATTATCGCCATTCATCAAGCTATTGCTGAGAAATTACTCGCCGATTTAGCTTTAGTTGAACAAATAAAAAGGCGATTAGAAGCGCAGCGCGAGCAAGGGAAAATCGGTTACGGACAATTTATTAATTGGTACAGTATCTTAGAACTTATCGACCAACCGAGTGTCTTTACCAAGGCGATGATAGAAGATACACCAAAAATGAGGCGCTTACGGCGCAATACGCCGTTTGTTGGCATACTGACCGAAGCTGAGCGAGAAGAGGCAATCAATCGTAATGCTTTAGGGTTTATCGATTCGATTGCCGTTATATTATCATGAGCGGTTATGGTATTAGTTTGCCTTTAAAAGAAACATCGATAGGCCAGCCTTCAAATTGTTGACCTGTTGCTGGATTGGTATCCCAAGACCAACATTCAAGACGATACTTTTTCTGGTGATGGTCAACTTTAACAATGCCGTAACCTTCGGTTTTAATGCGATTGTCAGCTAAAAATTTACCCCAACTGGTATTGCCATCATGAAACTCTTGATGGCTAACTTTAGGGTTTGCTACCGCTAGTACACGCATTTTATTACCAAAAGAGTCAATGAAATTTCCAGAGTTTTTATTGCCTTTAAATTGTTTTTCTAGTTGGTTATTTCCTTCAAACCAACGTTGCCAAAAGGCCGCCGCCGCTGGACCGGCAAAAAATACAGTGCCGTCGTCATAATCATCTATGCCTTGTTGAGTGACCATACCCAAGTGTTGATCGCCAGCTAATACAAGGGCATTGGCAGTCGATACTAAGTTTACCGCTCTTGTTCTACCATCTGGCGGATAGCCATTAGAGTCGTAATCGCGTAACGCAGAAAAATTTTCTGTTGTTTGAGGTCCACCCCAAATGGATGCGGTTAAACAAATTTTTGGTAAATGGGTATTCGTTTGTGCCCAATTAGCTAAAAATGCTTCTTGGCGTTTCCCTAATAATTCGCCACGAGTTTCAGTTGGCGGTGTTTTATAATTTGGTGGGGTTTTAAACTTTCTATCTTCTACTAAGGCAAAACTTACTCCACCATAAATAAACTCTGCATAAGCAACAGGAATACCAAATTTGATCGGGGTTGGGTCGTATGGCTCTGGGTTATGACCATGCTGAATGCGGTACACCATACGCACTAACTTTTTGTCCCATTTAAAACCACCATCTTCTTCTTTTGGTTTTTCTGAGTTTTTGCCGGCGGCACCCCATAAATTACCTTGTAAAACGTCGTGGTCATCAGCCAGCACAATGGCAGGGGTATTTCGTACCGACTCTTTGAAGGTCCAGTACCATAAATACCAACGATACAAGGTGTCAATTTGCGCGTATTTACCTTCACGACCATAGCGAGTTGGGTAAGTTTCGTAGTATTGATCACCACAAAATACATATAAATCTGGCTGGTGTGTATCGCAGTTTTTGACTAATTCATTGTGCGGGAAGAGAATGTTATCTTTACCATAACGGGATAAAATTCGCTCTTGAGGAATAAACTTTTTAAAATTGATATCATCTAGGGATTTAGATGTTGGGATAATGCACGAATAAAGAGCGATATTAAGTGGCTTACTTGTGCCAGGGTCTGCTTTAATGATGCCGGTGTACAAGCTTTCGTTAGGCTGATTATTTGAAGATATACGGTACTCAAGGCTTTTAGCTGACTGCCAATTGTTGATGCTAAATAACGCGACATAACCTTCTTCAATATCACTGGTTTGCATGACTTGCCATTGCTCACTGCCTGGTGCTTTAACTGATAACGTAGCACTTGAATAGTGTGCTAAATCAACCGGCATAAATTGAGCGGTCATTTTAAGCGAGGTTTGGTTGACTGAATGCATGCAACCCATTACCGGGCCAAGTTGGTGTGTTGGCTGTACGCTAATTTTTTCACCACCTGTTGCCACATCTTTAATACGCCATTTAGCGCCACTTTCACCGGTGTTCGGGCTAGAAATTAGTGAAATGCCACCGATTAATTCATCAGCGTTAACACCTGTTCTTAAGGCAAAACCAAGTTGTTTGCCGGTTTCTCCATGGTAGGCAAACAAGCGAATGTCAAAGCGGTTATTGGTGGTTGGATCAAAATGACAATCCAATAAAATTGGTGTTGATAATACTTTTTGGCTAATAGGCTGTTTTTTGGTGGTAAGTGATTCGAATGCTAGCGGCTGATCTTGATTTGAAAAGTCACGAAAACTTAACTCACCTTGCTCGTTCATTACCGCCATAAAACCGCCGTATTTACCACCAGCTCGCTGCGCTAGGGCTGCGCCGCGATAATCAAGTTGGCCTTGTCCAATACCTAAAAGAAAGCCGCAATAACCCGACTTTTTAGGAGTGATATTTTCAAAAGTCGCTTGGATCCTGCCCGGTTGATGATTTTGAACAAGTGTACGTGTTAATAATGACACCGTGCGCATTTCAAACGATTTGTCACCTTGCAAACATTCAAGTGCGCCTTTGTGCATGCGCCAATCTTGCAGGCGATTACCCCAGAATTCTTTACCTAACCAATGACTGGTTTGATCTTGTGGTAAAGGCAATAACGGTTTCACGGCAACTAGGTTTTGCCTTTTGCTCGCCGCCAATACCGATAAAGGCGACAGGGTTGAGCAGCCAATTGCGCCGCCAACTAATTTTACAAATTCTCTACGTTTCATTATTTTGCTCGCTTTAATTTAGCTGTACTCGATATTGCCCACAAGCCTTTCTTTTGCAGTTTTATCAACACCTTCATAGTCTAATTCTAATCGAGGGAACTGACTTGTTAGTGTCACCAAGATAACAGTGGTAATTTATTTTTATTGTGCAGTAATTATACGTTTATTGAATAGACTTCAATTTAATCAAACTTGATTTTATTGTAGATATTAAATTGTTTACAATTTTAGTTGAGTATAAAAAAAACACGAGTAAATCTCGTGTTTTTTTATGGGTGTTAACAAGCTATTTAATATTTGCTTTTACGGCTTTAATAGCTTTTGCAGTATCGTCATCTTTTAAGGCATTCAAAATTTCTCTGTGCTCGTCAACACAGGCTTCACTTGACTGAATTCGTTTGTAATTAAGACGCATACGCATAACGTACGGGTACCAAATGTTGACTAATTCATCACCGCCAGCTTTATGAATGAGGTAGTTATGAAATGATATATCAATCGTGGTTACTTCGGTAAAATCTTCCGCTTCAAAGGCGGTTTGCAAATCATCAAGAATAGCTTCTAGGTCTGCAAAGTCTTTATCGCTTAACTTACCTTTGAGTTGCTCAATAGCAAAGGCTTCAATATTTCGACGTAAGTTAATCATTAACTTCTGCATTTTAGGGTCTAATACGCTATTAACAGAGGCCCCGCAGTTATTCTTCGATACTAACAACCCTTCTTTGGTTAGTTGTAATATCACATCACGAATAGGGCCGCGAGATAAACCAAAACGCGCTGCTAATTCTTGCTCTTTTAATTTTGTTTCCGGTGCTAATTCACCTGAAATAATATCAGAGCGTAACTCGTTAGCAATTTGATCTTTTATGGTAAGGATTTTTTTTCTAGCGCCAACCATAATGACTCCTTAAATGAATATGTTACAACTATGATAACCTGTTTAAGCTAGATTGCAATTAGAATATTGTCTACAAAATACAGGGAATCTTACCTGGGTTTAGACAATTTTAATGGGGTGTAGACGAATTTTGTCTAAATGCTTTATCAAAATGAGAATTATGTGCATTTAACGACAAATATTGTTAACAATATTGCCGTTAAACGCAATGCCTTACTCTAGCGAAAGATTACCTATTTTGATTGATAACGACGCTGATATAAGCTGCTGTTAATTTTACGCGACGACTCGATAAGTGGTTGATACGGCAGGTCGGTAACTGAGACAAAGCCAACATTATAGTTTTCGCCATCATACGCTCGACCTGTTATAGGTGAGTCGATATATTGAAACCAATGTGCACCAACAAAGTAGGGATTATCAATTACTGAGTTCATGTAGTCTTCAAACATATTTGCGCGATCTTGCTGGTCAGATGCATGAATTAACCCAGGATGGAATAAGCCACTGTCTTTAGCGCCAACATGGTATTCACCAATAATGGCTGGCATATCTATTTCTTCAAGAAAGCCCCATTTTTTCTTATGTAAACCTTCTTTGTACGCGTTGTAGCTAACCACATCCACATATTTAGCTGACGCTTTTACCACTTCCAACGGCATGCCCCAGTCAGGGAAACGTGCGCCCATATACATATGATTCGGTAAATGCTTTGCTACGGCTTGGTCAACGATTTCAAAATATTTGTCAGCATAAGCGGTTAATAGCTCTGAATAGTCGCTCACTTGTTGCTCGGTGTTAAAGCGAGAATCAAAGCCTTTATCAAATGCAGCCCAACTGGCAATGTTTTTATCCCAAGCCTTATTAAGTTTACTAATGTTGCCGTATTTAATTTTCATTAAACGAGTAAATTCAGCTTTAGTTGGTACGGTTTTGCCATCGCGCTGCAATGTATGTAATACGATGCCATATTGTGACTCTTTCGTTTCAGGGCGACCAAAGCTTTTCTCGTTATCAATAAACACCCCCACGCACCAAGGACTATTGTTAACCTCTTGTGCGACAACTTTGGCGCTATGATCAGCACGCTCAGCAAAAACAGGGTCAAACACATCAGGCATTGGCGCCCAAAAATCATTACCGCTTGATACGGTTTTATAATTACCGCGGATCCAACCGTTGGCAAAATAAGGTACTTGAGTATTGTCATAAAATTCAGGATCGGCCCAATTGCCTAGTGATGTAAAGCCCCAGTTTTTCATGCGCTTAAGGGTAACATCTTGCCACTGTTGCATAAAATCTGGATTGTCGTTGCTATATTTACGCTCTAAGTTAGCGGAATAAAAGCTAAAGGTTTCACCTTTTTTAAGCGGCCCTGAATGTGCGCTGCGACGATACCCATAGTGTTTGCCTAAGGTTTCTTTATATTCAGGTAACCACGTAAACATATCACTGCGAACAGAAGAGGCGTTAAAGCGTTGTGGAACAGCTGAATTTGGTGCGCGGTTTAACCCTTGTGAATCTTCAGGAGTTACATCGTTATCGCTTTGCTGTTCAATTGCAGATTTAGGAAAGTCATAACCTGTCATGGTTGATGTATTTGATAAGCGAATATTGGCAATGCCTGAGGCAAAATAAATATAACCTTCAGGGTCAATTAACGACCATTTGCCATTAGTTTTTTCCGTACGAAAATAGCCGGTGGCTTTAAATTTAGGCCCAGATGCCCAACCACTAAATTTAGAACGATCTGCAATAGTTTGGCTGGCAAAAAGCTTAGCTTCAGCGCGTTTTTCTTGCTGAATTTGCTCATCGCTGTGAGCTTTGCCAACAAAGTCTTGTTTTGCGTTTTGTCCGTATTTATCAACAATATTTGTTAAAAACTGCTTATCCATTTTAGGGTTTGCTCTTAAACGAACATTTTTAAGCTGAATTTCTTTATCAAATAAAGCGCTTTGCACACTAATATTGATGCGTTTAATTGAGGAAAGGTCGAGGTTTTTCTTACCCCATAATGAAATAAATTGCACCTCGTTACTTTGCCAAGTATCAGGGTTTGAACGTAAACCCGAGGTAAAGTTAAGCTCAACGCCGTCTTCACCTTTTGGCGTTGCTAAGTCGTGTCCTTTCATTTTAGCGTAATAGGTATTAAAACCACCGGTAGGAATACTCACTGAACGGGTATAGTTGTCGCCGTTACCATCGGTAATGTCTAAGTAAATTTGCGTAGAACGCTGACCATGATTGGCAATATCGAATGCTAAGTTAAAATCAGAAAACTGGCTCCAATCCCAATGTGTTTTTGGCTCAATGGTTAAGCTAGCATACGTGCTTTCTTGGTTATTAAAGACGACATTGAGTTGACCATTGTTAACTTCACCTTGCGCATCGACGTATGAAAGCTTGACGTTATCGCTGCTGTCATTAAAGTTGGCAATATTAACCAAGGTTTTATTTGCTTGGTTAACCACTTGTTGAGTTTGTAGGTCAATGTTAGGTGGCGTTGACTCTGATTGACAACCAAGTGCTAAGGCAACACTTGAAAGTATTAGCAGTTTATTTATTTTTTTCATTTTTTCTCCTTCCCTCAACATACGTCAAAGTTTACTTTATAACGGCTAACTATGGGTATGCTTAACACCAAGCCAAGTGACTTTAACCGTTGCTTTTTATTTGTTATATAGTGAACCGCTCTTAAATGTATATATTTAATTGTTAACAATTCCATCGATATAAGTTAACATGATTAAAATTAATTACAAAGCGCTATGTTGTTTGTTTGTTAAATTAAGCGCTAATTTAAAATGAAGTAAAAACAATCTCGATAAGGTAAGTTTTTATAATGACAGGTAAATTTTTAGCGGTAGGCGAATGTATGATGGAATTAACACCGTCAAGCAAGGATATGTTTGCTAAAGGCTTTGCCGGCGATACCTATAATGCTTTGGTATATGCAAAACGGCTTAATCAAACATTAACCACCAGTATGTTAACCGCCGTTGGTGACGATATTCCTAGCCAAGAAATGTTAACGCGTTGGGCACAAGAAGGTATCGATAACTCGAGTACGCTGATCACCAACCAAGCGACAATTGGTTTATATGCAATTTCTACCGATAGTTTAGGTGAGCGCAGTTTTAGTTACTGGCGTGCAGGCTCTGCCGCTAGCCAGATGATGACTTATAAATCGGTTGATGAACTTGCACAACTCAATGCCGACGCAGATTTGGTGTTTTTTAGCGGTATTTCTTTATCCATATTAACGGATCAAGATAAAAGCAAACTGATTGAGTTAATGGCAAAGCTCAAACAAAACGGCTGTAAAATTGCTTTTGATCCCAATTACCGACCTAAAATGTGGAACAATAGTGCGCATGCGATACAGTGGTTAGCGGCAGCTTATCAAGTCAGTGATATTATTATGCCGGGCATTGAAGAGCACGAGCAATTATTAGGACATAAAACTCAGCAAGACATTCTTGATTATTGTTGCAGTTTTGGCGACTGTGAAGTGGTGATAAAGTGTGGTGAAAATGGCGTTTATGGCTATAAAAATGGCCAGTTACAGCATCATCAACCCTTTGAGCCTGCGCCGGTGCAAGTTGACAGTACGGCTGCGGGTGATTCGTTTGCCGGTACTTATTTAGCTGCTCGGTTATCAGGTGATTCAATCGAGTTATCCATTAAAAAAGCCTGCTTTATTGCCGGCAAAGTTGTACAACACAAGGGTGCTATTTTAGCAAAACCTATTTATCAGCAAGCGGCTGTTGAATTTAGCGCTGTTGAATAAGCAATGTTGAGGTAAAAATGACAAATAAAAAATTAAGTTTGGCAAGCAAACGTGCCATTGAACGTGGCTATGATGAAAATGATGCCCGATGGTTAACCGAGTTTGATGTCCATGAACTAAAAGGTGACTTCGCGTTTGAAGAAGGCGTTATTCGCCGAGATCCATCTTCTGTTATTCAAGTCGATAATGTTTATCATGTTTGGTATACCAAAGGGGAAGGTGAAACAGTCGGTTTTGGCGCAGCAAGCCCTGACGAGAAAGTCTTTCCTTGGGATTTAACCGAAGTTTGGCACGCAACCTCAACCGACGGCGAATATTGGCAAGAGCAGGGGGTTGCCATTAGTCGTGGCGAAGCTGGTGCTTATGACGATAGAGCGGTATTTACGCCAGAAGTATTAGCGCACAATGGCAAATACTACTTGGTTTATCAGTCAGTGCAATATCCGTATACCAACCGTCAATATGAGCAAATTGCACTGGCAATTGCTGATAGCCCGTTTGGCCCTTGGCAAAAAAGTGCGGAGCCGATTCTAAGCCCATCAAAAGATGGACAGTGGCGCGGAGATGAAGATAACCGTTTCCATGTGCTTAGCAAAGGCAGTTTCGATAGCCACAAAGTACACGATCCTTGTTTATTGGTCTTTAATGACAAATTTTATCTTTATTATAAAGGTGAAACTATGGGCGAGAGCATGAACTTTGGTGGCAGGGAAATAAAACATGGCGTCGCAATTGCTGACAGTGTTGAAGGCCCGTATATCAAATCGGAATACAACCCTATTTCTAATAGTGGCCACGAAGTGGTCGTTTGGAATTATCAGGGCGGAATTGCTTCGATGTTAACTACCGATGGCCCTGAAAAAAATACCATTCAATTTGCGCCAGATGGTATTAACTTTGAAATTAAAGCTCATATTAAAGGCGGACCAGAAGCGATAGGTTTATTCCGTGATCCAGAAGGTAAAGAGTTACCAGAACCGGGAATTGGTTGGGGTTTATGTCACAAATATGATGCCAGCTGGAATTGGAATTACATCTGTCGATTCACACCAAGAAAACAGGTGTTGGACTTAGGAACATTTCAAAATACTGCTTAGTAAAGCGCTAGATAACAGTATTGTAATTAAAGGGCGAAAAGATTCGCCTTTTCATTTTTTATAAAGTAATTGTTAACATTTAACGATTAGTGTTTGAGAGAATATTATGGTTGATTTTGACCCAACTGAACATCCTCATCGTCGTTTTAACCCCTTAATTCAAGAGTGGGTTTTAGTCTCGCCACACCGCGCTAAACGACCATGGCAAGGGCAACAAGAAACAAGCGATACCAGTGAAAAACTTGCTTACGATGAAAGCTGTTACCTATGTAAAGGCAATACTCGTATTAACGGTGAAGTTAACCCTGACTATAGCGGCACTTTTGTATTTACTAACGACTTTGCGGCGTTAAATGATACCACGCCAGAATTTGAGCAAAACGATCCCTTGTTTAAATTGTCAGCTGAGCAAGGTGAAAGTCGGGTGATTTGTTTTTCACCTGATCACGGTAAATCCCTGCCTGAACTGTCATTAAATGAAGTCACCGATGTAGTGAATACTTGGCAACGCGAATGTGCACAACTAAGTGAAAAGTATCAATGGTTACAGGTGTTTGAAAATAAAGGCGCGGTAATGGGCTGTTCAAACCCGCACCCGCATGGGCAAATTTGGGCACAAAATCAATTGCCGAGTTTGGTTGAAAAGAAACAACGTAGCTTTAGTGAATATCAACAAAACCATCAAAGCAACATGTTGCTTGATTATGTTGCGCGTGAACAACAAGAACAAACGCGTGTTGTTGTTGAAAACGATGACTGGTTAGTCTGTGTACCATTTTGGGCGGCTTGGCCATTTGAAACCTTGCTGTTACCTAAATTTTCAGTGAAACGCATGACTGAACTTAGCGCCGAGCAAAAGGTGTCTTTAGCGGACATATTGCGCAAAATCACTGCTAAATACGACAACTTGTTCCAATGTTCATTTCCATATTCGATGGGCTGGCATGGCGCGCCTTACGATGGGCAAGAACATGATGAATGGCAATTACATGCACATTTTTTTCCGCCATTATTACGATCTGCAACGGTGAAAAAATTTATGGTCGGATATGAAATGATGGCAGAAGCTCAGCGCGATTTAACCGCCGAGCAAGCGGCTCAGCGTTTAGCGGATTTATCAACGATACATTACCTAGTAGAAAACCAAGCTAAAAACCAAGCCGACAATGTAGCTAAGAGCAAAAAGTAGAGAACGATATGGAACTGGTTAATAAAGTAAAACAAGGGTTTGAACAAACCTTTTCTGCGGCAGCTGATTTTGTTGTAAAAGCACCGGGCCGAGTGAATCTTATTGGTGAACATACGGATTATAACGACGGTTTTGTTATGCCATGTGCTATCGACTATGCCACCTTAGTCGCCGTTTCTGCGCGAGATGACGGGCAAGTTCATTTGGTATCACTTGATTACCAATGCCAGCAAGATCAATTTAGCTTAAATGAAGAAATCAGCTTTGTTGAAAATAAATTATGGGCAAATTATGTTCGCGGCGTTGTGGTTGAGCTACAAAAAAGAGGTCACGTGCTGAGTGGCTGTAATATCGCCATTACAGGCAATGTACCACAAGGGGCAGGGCTTAGTTCGTCTGCGGCGTTAGAAGTTGGTATTGCTTATGCTTTTGACCAACTGTGCAATTTATCTATCAGCAAACAAGACATAGCGCTGATCAGCCAAGCGGCAGAAAACAACTTTGTCGGTTGTGCTTGCGGCATTATGGATCAGCTGATCTCAGCTTGCGGTAAAGATAACATGGCCTTAGGTATTGATTGTCGAAGCCTTGACTTAACCGAAGTGACTATTCCTGATGGCATGCGTATTTTAATGTTCAATTCTAATGTAAAGCGTGGCTTGGTAGACAGTGAATACAACCTTCGCCGCGAGCAATGTGAAGCAGCTGCAAAGCATTTTAATGTCAGTCATTTACGTGATGTTGCGATTGAAACCTTTGAGCGTGATAAGCAAGGCTTGTCAGCGCTTGTTGCTAAACGCGCAGAACATGTAGTGTATGAAAATGAACGCACGCTAGCGGCAATGCAGGCATTTAATGCCAGTGATATTACCAAAATTAGCCAATTGATGGCCGGCAGTCATCAGTCAATGAAAACGTTATTTGAAATTACCTGCCCTGAAATAGACTTTATGGTTGATACCATTGCCAAAGTGCTTGGCGACAAAGGTGGCGTTCGTATGACGGGCGGTGGTTTTGGTGGCTGTATTGTTGCCCTTGTGCCAGATAATTTGGTCGACGTGATTATTAGTGAAGTTGAAAATACTTACCAATCGGAAACCGGGCTAAAAGAGTCGGTATACATTAGCCAACCGGTTAAAGGTGTTGCTGTTATTTAGCTTAATTTGCGCATTAAAAGGAGAAAACGTTAATGGCAAAAATTTTAGTCACAGGTGGTGCAGGCTACATTGGCAGTCACACAGTGTTAGCGCTGTTAAATAAAGGTCATCAGGTTGTTGTGGTTGATAACTTATTTAATGCGTCATATGAATCTCTTGTTCGTGTACAAAAGTTAGCAAATAAATCACTGACATTTGCTGAAGTTGATATTCGTGACAAAGCGGCGCTTAGCCAAGTATTTGCACAGGAAAGCGTCGATGCAGTAATACATTTTGCTGGTTTAAAAGCGGTTGGTGAGTCGGTGCAAAAGCCGCTGGCGTATTATCAGAACAATGTCGAAGGTACTTTAACCTTAGTTGAAGTGATGAAACAGCATCAATGTTACCACTTAGTCTTTAGCTCGTCGGCAACCGTTTATGGCGAAGCTAATCAGCCACCTTATATTGAAACCCAGCCATTGGGAAATCCGACAAGCCCTTATGGCAAAACCAAAGCCATGGTTGAGCAAATATTAATGGATGTGGCGGCAAGTGATCAGCGGTTTAAAATCACTAACTTACGATATTTCAACCCGATCGGCGCAGATATCAGTGGCGATATTGGCGAAGATCCAAATGGCATCCCTAATAATCTTATGCCATTTGTCGCGCAAGTTGCGGTTGGAAAACGGGAAAAATTAGCCATATTTGGCGATGATTATCCAACTAAAGACGGTACGTGCCTGCGCGACTATATTCACGTTAGTGATTTGGCACAAGGTCATGTTGATGCGCTAAATTGGCTATTCAATCAGCAAGAGGGTTGTTGTGAAGCGTTTAATTTAGGCACGGGTGACCCCTTGTCAGTACTGGACATTGTACGTGGTTTTGAACAATACTCTGAGCAAAAAATTGCCTTTGAAATAGCACCACGTCGAAGTGGTGATTTACCGGCATTTTGGGCCGATAGCGATAAAGCGCGCAGCCAGTTGCAGTGGACACCAGTAAAAACTTTACAAGATATGATGGTTGATACTTGGCGTTGGCAGTCTAAAAACCCGAACGGTTATTAGGCAGGTGAAAAACGCTTGTACCATGAATAAGTAATCATGGCACAAGCGTTAACCGTTTCAGAATTAACTATTTTCGCTAACTTTCTTGCATTTGCTCTAACGACTTACCTTTAGTTTCTTGCACAACTTTTAAAATAAAGATAATCGATAACAAGGCACATAGCGCATAAAACGAGTAGGTGATCGCTAAACCAATACCCGCCAGCATAATTGGAAAACTCATGGTAATTGCAAAATTGGCTAGCCACTGCGCGAGCCCAGCAATTGCCAGCCCCGAGCCACGAATTTGATTGGGAAACATTTCACCCAACATCACCCACATTACCGGTCCCCAAGACAAATTAAAAAAGAACACATAAATATTGGCTTGCACTAAGGCCATAAAACCATATTCGCCCAGTTGCAATTGTCCGTTCGTATCGATAGTGCCATTCGCAAAAGCGTACACTAACCCCATCAGCGATAAACTCATACCAAGAGAGCCTATCAATAAAAAGGGTTTTCGCCCGACTTTATCAATTAAAAATAAGGTGGTAAAACAGGCCAAAATACTGACCGCGCCGCTAATAACATTAATGAGTAACGCATCCGACTCTGAAAAACCAACGGCTTGCCAAAGCACCGCGCCATAATAAAAGACGACATTAATGCCAACTAACTGCTGCAATGTGGCTAAACCAATACCCACCCAAATAATTGGTTTGAATTTAAAGGTGTTGTGATAAAAAACATCGCTAAATTTTGGCTGATGGCTTTGATCTAAACTATTACGTATTTGTTGCCAAGAAGCTTGTGCCGTATTGCTGCCAAACAAACGACTTAGCACGGCAATGCCTTTGGTTTTATTGTTTTTTATCGCATGAAAACGTGGGCTTTCAGGGATAAATAATAAGGTAATAAAAAATAAACAAGCCGGTAATAACTCGACCCAAAACATCCAGCGCCACGCAGAAAACCCTAACCATAGCTCTGTGGTTGATGAACCGGCGTATTTGGCTAATAAATAGTTGCTTAAGAACGAACAAAATAGCCCTAAAATTATCGCTACTTGTTGAATTGATGTTAGTAGACCTCTTAAGCGAGCAGGTGCTATTTCGCTAATGTAGGCGGGTGCCAGTACAGACGCGGCACCAACGGCAATACCGCCAATAAGTCGATAAACGACAAACTCAGTCGAGCTGGTTGCAATTCCAGAGCCCCAAGCGCTAATAATAAATAATACTGCGCACATTATTAATAACGTTTTTCGACCATAAATATCCGCCGATTTTCCTGCTGCAAAAGCACCTACCGCGCAACCTAACAACATGCTAGCCACATTAAAACCTGTGCCCATACTGTTAGAATTAAACGCATTTTGAATGCCGTCAACGGTGCCGTTAATAACGCCGCTGTCAAAGCCAAATAAAAAACCACCTATAGTAGCAACGCAGGCGATCAGCACGATTAATACTAAATTTTCATTACCTATTTGCTCAAGGGGAGGACGCTCTTGAATATTGTCATTATCGACAACTAAGTCTTTCATGTTTTACTCCATGTAATGGATAGTTCTTATTGTTATTAAAAACCATGGTGTGGTTTATGGCACATTAACATCAAAGGTAACGACTTGATGCTGCGGTATTTTTATACCTTGTCCTGCGCCAAGCGTCAAAATAGCTTTACCTTGATGTTGTTGGCGTTGACCTTGTTCATCGATGTAACTTAATAGCTCGCGGTCAATGGTAAATGACACCTGAGCACTGCCATTGGCGGCAACCTGGACACGTTTAAAATCGATAAGTTGTTTTTGCGGCGTGGTAATCGGTGTATCAACTAAGGTTAAATACACTTGTACCACTTCTTCACTGGCAAATTTACTGTGATTGGTTAATGTCGCCGCTAGCGTTAAGTTATTGTTAGTTTTGTTAAAGCTGTGTTCACCTTGGCTGTAGTTAACATCGGCATAACTTAAACCATATCCAAATGGATACAGCACATCGCCTTGATAATACTTATAGGTACGATTATTCATTGAATAGTCTTTAAAGTCTGGTAAGTCTGCCACCGATTGATAAAAAGTGATCGGTAACTTACCAGAAGGATTTGCTTCACCATAAAGTAGACGAGCTAAAGCGCTGCCGGTTGCTTCGCCTGGATAAAAACCTTGAATAATCGCCTCGACATTTTGCTCTTGCCAATTTAACGCCATCGCGCTGCCGCTCATATTAACAAAAACGATCGGCTTGCCTGTTGCCGCCAATTGTTTAAGTAAGCGCTCTTGCGATTTTGGTAGCTGAATATGAGTTCTATCACCGTGAGAAAAACCATCCAGTTCAAGTGGCATTTCTTCACCTTCAAGATTTGCTGTGATGCCGCCTACAAAAATAATTACATCAGCATCTTTACTCGCCGCTAATGCTTGCCCGTTTATATCTTGCGCTTCATTTAGCCAAGCAAGTTGCACTTGCGGCTCGATCACATTGCTGTGCCAATAATGGTGCAGTTTGGCCTCTGCGCTAAACTGATATTGTCTGCCTTCTTCTAACGTTATCGCACCATGTACGCTTTTTCCGTCAAGGGTAAATTCAACATTTTTGCTGTTAAATCGGTAACTACCACTGTGTTCTGGCGTTAATATGCCACGCCATTTTATGGCAAACTCTTGCTCAACGCTGCCATCAATCGGTGAGCGTAACCAATGTTTATCAATGTTTTTTTCAATTTGGCGAAAGCTAGGTTGGTTGCCAAAATGGGCATCTGCAAAGTATTCAGTAATTAATCCTGGTTGAATATTTCCTTGGTGATCTGTATGGAAAAAGTTATCAGCTGAAATGCTTTGATAATGGCTATAAACATCGCCAGTTAAACTACTACCCACTTGATAGCCAACAAGCTTGTCGCCAAGTTTTTCTGCCAAGGCTTGTTTAACAGTAATAGGGTTAACAGGTGTGCCATGATAATTACCGACAAGTACTGCTAAATTGTCTGCGTTAGGACCAATTAAGGCGACTTTTTCTTTACCAGATAACGGCAATAAATTATCGTTTTTAAGTAAGACTAACGATTTTTCCGCAGCTTCTTGGGTTAATGCTAAATGGGCTTTAGTGCCAACGGTGTCAAGACCTAAGTGAGCAAAAGGTACATTTTCGGGGGAGTCAAACATACCTAATTTAAAACGTGCTGACAGCAAACGTGTTAATGCTAAATCAACGTCGTTTTCACTCACTAAGCCTTGTTCAACCGCTTGCACTAAATAACTAAAGGTATTGCCATGATGATCACCACAGTTTAAATCTGTGCCGGTTTTTAACGCTTTTGCCGCAGCTTCTACTTCATTTTTAACAATGTGGTGTGAGTTTTTATCATAAAAATCAGCAATTGCGCCGCAGTCAGAAACGATATAACCGTTAAAGTTAAATTCGCCGCGAAGCTTGGTATCCATCAATTCACTATTACCACAGGCGGGTTCGCCATTTACGCTATTATAAGCGCACATTATTGAAGCTACATTGGTGGCGGCAATGGTATCTTTAAATGCCGGTAAATAGGTTTCAGCCAGATCTTTTGCTGACGCAGTATAATCGTCGCTATGGCGAGAAACCTCAGGGCCGCTATGTACGGCGTAATGTTTTAAGGTTGCTACCGATTTTAAGTATTTGTCGTCATCGCCTTGTAAACCATGAATGAAATTGGTGGCAATGCGTGTGGTAAGCAGTGGGTCTTCGCCGTAGGTTTCTTGGCCTCGTCCCCAGCGTGGATCTCTAAAAATATTGATATTAGGCGACCAATAAGTGAGCCCGGTATACATAGAACGGTTGCCTTCGGTTAAAAATGCGTGGTGCTTGGCTCTGCCTTCATCTGATATTGCCGTGCCGACCTTTAATATTAGCGCTTCATCAAAAGTGGCCGCTAAACCAATGGCTTGTGGAAAAACGGTTGCCGAGCCTGCACGTGCAACGCCATGCAAAGCTTCATTCCACCAATAATATTTATCAACACCTAAGCGTTTTATCTCAGGTGCTTTATCAAAAAGTTGCGAGACTTTTTCTTCCAACGTCATCTGCTTGATTAAATGGGCAACACGTTGCTCAATCGGCAGGCTTTCATCTTTAAATGCTGGCAGTTTTGCAGAATGTGCTGCTTGCTTAGTACTGACTTGCTTAGTACTGCTTTGAATAGTACTGCCTTGCTCTTCAACGTCTACACTACAGCCAGAAGATAACAATGCTGTTGCCACAGTTAAGCTTAATAGTGAGCGTTTGTTTTTTATGTTAATAGCGCTTATTTTCATCGGATTCGCTTTCTTAATAGGTGGAAAAGCTTCAAGTTATCACCGCACACAAAAGCTATCGTCTAATTGATTACCAACACCGACATTTGAACGTTCAATTATCGGTAATTGACGAAATTTAAACCTGTGTTTTTGATGAAATTCAGACAATTATTTGACAGAACAGCTGATAAAAATAAAGCATAAAATTGGCAAGTTCAATAAGCGCAAATATCGCAACGTCACTGTAGACATCAAGCAAAATTTTACTGAATAAACGTTCAAACAAGTGAACTGTGCTTACTTTTAAACGACTATTTAAACGTTATTAGTTTTCCTTTATATATTTAATTTTTTATTTATTTATTAATAGTTTAACGTGTTACTTGTTAAGGTTTGAAACGTTAAAATTAAAGTTTGAACGTTCAAGTTACTGTTTTAACCGATACTAGGACGATTAAATTGACCGTCTGCAAGAAGATAGGATTGAGGAAAAAAGCAAACAACAATAACCATGTAGTCAAGCAACCCAAATATATAAAAACACCGCTTGCAACTACGTACCAAGGGGACAAATAATGACGGTGAATAAAACGAATAATAAACCTCAATTTAAATTAAGCCTGTTAGCGTCGACGATTATGGCGTTATCTGTGCCTAATTATCTTCATGCAGCAGAAGAAAATATAAAAGACAGTGAAGCTGGCGATGTAGAAGTCATTGAAGTACGTGGCACACGCTCAAATTTAATTAATGCACAAAACCTAAAGCGTGAAGGTGAAACCGTACTTGATGCAATTTCTGCTAAAGATATTGGCTCACTGCCAGATAGAAGTGTATTAGAAGCTATTGTGCGTTTACCTGGTGTTTCAATCGAACGTTTTGCTGGCGCAAACGATCCTGATCACTATGGCGTTGAAGGTAGTGGTGTCGTCGTTCGTGGCTTAACGCATACTCGAAGTGAATTTAATGGCCGTGATACTTTTACTGCTGATTCGGGTCGTGGCTTAAGCTTTCAAGATGTACCACCAGAATTAATGGGCGCGGTAGAAGTTTATAAAAACCAATCAGCCGATATGATAGAAGGCGGCATTGCCGGCACGGTTAACTTAGTGACGCGTAAACCGTTTGATGCGGAAGGGCGCGTATTTGCGTTTACTGTTGATGGTACATACAGCGACCTTGCTGAAGAAACGACACCTTCATTTTCAGGTTTATACAGTGATATTTTTGATATTAACGGCTCACGTTTAGGGCTATTGCTTAATTATTCTAACTCAGATCTAAAAGCGCAGTCAGACGGTACGCAAATTGGTCGATATGAATTACAAAACAATTTAATTAACGATCAAGCGGTCATGGTGCCGCGTACAACCCGTTTAACGCAAAAGAAAGATGACCGTAAACGTGAAGGTATTGCCGGTAGTCTGCAGTGGGAAAGCGCTGATGATACCTTAGTGGCAACGGCAGAATTTATTCGCTCAGATTCGTCATTAGCTTGGACCGAAAACGCGATTGAAATGGCTGATGATGCGGTAATTAACGATCTTATTCCTGTTTCAGGTACTGAGTTTGATATTACCGATCAAGGTTTGTTTGAGTCAGGTTTAATTACCTCGAATGCCGGCTGGCGTGGTAATGACGCTGAGCGTCAACCGGGCGGCGAATTTGGTGCGCAACATGCCATGGTAACGCGCTCACGTAGTCAAGAAGCTGAAGTAAACGACTATAGTTTTAACCTTAAATACCGTCCTAACGATTCGTGGGCATTTAGCGCCGACGTGCAATATGTAGACTCGACTTCTGAAGTATTAGATTTTTCAGTGATGGGCGCAACACGTGCAGTGGTAGGCATTAATCAAAACGGTAACTCACTGCCAAATATTTCTCTGTACGACCCAAGTTATACGCCTGAAAATACCGGCGATGCTGATTATTTTACCAATCCGCATAACTACTTTTGGCGTAGCGCGATGGATCATATTTCAGATAACGAAGGCGAGGAATTTGCCGCTGCCGCTGATAGCCAATATACCTTTGATGATGGGCTAATTACCTCCATTAAAGTGGGTGTTCGTCACGCAAAACGTGAGCAAACAACACGCCAGTCAACGTACAACTGGGGCTGGTTATCTGAAGCATGGGCCGGTAATGGTAACGCTTGGTTTGACGCAAGTGGCGACGAGCTAGGTGCAAGCATGAGCGAGCATTATGAAAAAGTAAATTTTGATGATTTTGCTCGTGGCGGCGTATTAAATACTGCTGGCGAAAGTGCGTTTTTATTTCCAACCCATGAAATTGTCGCTGATTACGCTAATGCCGTTTCTACATTTTCATCGTTAAGCCCAGGCTGGAACAATTTAGCAAGTCGTTCAGATCAGCATGGTCACTTTGTACCAAACGAAGTTAATGAAACCATAGAAACAAGCAACGCGGCGTTTATTAAAGCGAATTTCGAAGGCACTATTGGTGACATGGACTACAGTGGTAATATTGGTTTGCGTTATGTCAAAATAGAAAATGAAACCACAGGTTTTGTCACTTTCCCAGATACCATAGGTGATGCCAGCGACCCGTCTGATCCTGAGAATTATTTACCCCAAGATCAGCAATTATTTGGTGATGCAGGCTCATATGAGCAAGTAGGGGAAAGCGATTACTCGAATGTCTTACCAAGTTTTAACATCAAACTTGATTTAACCGACGAGCTATTATTACGTTTTGGTTTTTCAGAAGCGATTGCCTTGCCTGAATTGGGTAACTTGCGTAACTACGTAGAAATTCAAGCAAACGATATGATGATTGACTACGAAGGCGAGGGTGACGACCGCACGATTACTGGGGCAAGGTTTTCACGCTATACCGCTAAATCGGGTAACCCTTATTTAAAACCGATGGAATCATATAACTATGATTTAGCGTTAGAGTGGTACTTTAATGAAGGGGTTGGTTCATTAACGACGTCATTATTTTACAAAGACTTAAGCAATTACTTTATTAATGGTTCTGTTGACCGCGTCTTTACCAATAATGGCGTATCACAAGTGGTACAAGTTGACGGCGCAACCAATGGTGAAAAAGGTAAGGTACAAGGTTTTGAATTAGCGTATCAGCAATTTTTCGACTTCTTACCTGGCATCTGGAATGGCTTTGGCGTGCAGTTTAACTATACCTATATCGATGAAGAAGGTTCACCTAACTCACAATTATCGCCTGATAAGCCAAACTCTGAAGAAGGTGAAGAGGTCGCGTTTGAGAATTTACCGCTTGAAGGTTTATCAAAAGATAACTTAAACCTAGTCGCGATGTATGAGAAAAATGGCATTATGGCGCGCTTGGCTTATAACTGGCGTTCTGAGTATCTTTTAACAACAAAAGATGTTATTACTCAACTACCTATCTATAACGAGGCAGGTGGACAACTCGACGGTTCAGTATTTTATGATCTGACTGAAAACCTGAAAATTGGTTTACAAGGTACTAACTTAACCGACGAGGTCACACGAACATCAATGCAAATTGATGAAGTGGGTAATCAAGCCGCAAGATCGTGGTTTGTCAGCGACCGCCGTTATAGCCTAGTGCTTAAGGGCAGTTTCTAACAAGACATTATTAACAACGCCAACATCAGTTGGCGTTGTGCGTTTAATAAGGTAATAAATGATGCATGAAGACAACTCGGCGTTAATTAAATCGATTGTAATTGTTGGTGGTGGTTCGGCAGGCTGGATGACTGCGGCAACACTTTCGAAAGTGCTAGGTACCGACCAATGTCAAGTCACCTTAATCGAGTCGGATCAGATAAATACCGTTTCAGTGGGTGAAGCCACCATTCCGCAAGTTCAGCTTTTTAACCGTATTTTAGAAATTGATGAAAACGAGTTTCTTAAAGCGACCCAAGCGACCTTTAAGTTAGGTATTTCATTTGATAACTGGCGCAACCAAGGCCACAGTTACTTTCATCCGTTTGGTAGTTATGGCACCAATATGGAGGCGTTACCATTTCACCATTTTTGGTTGAAAATGGCGCAACAAGGCAAAGTTAGCGAACTAGAACACTATTCATTAGCGGCAGTCGCTGCAAAGCATAACAAGTTTATGCACCCACAAAACCAAGCTAATTCTCCGCTTGCGGGCATTAATTACGCTTATCATTTTGATGCAACCTTGTACGCCAAATTTCTTGCTGACTATGCGATTAAGCGTGGTGTTGAAAAGATAAATGGCAAAGTGGTTGATGTTGGTTTGCGTGCCGATAATGGTCATATTCAAGAATTACTTTTAGAAGGTGGTCAGCGAATTCAAGGCGACTTATTTATCGACTGCTCGGGTTTTAAAGGTTTATTGATTGAACAAACCTTAAAAACCGGCTTTGATGATTGGAGCCATTATTTGCCATGTAATCGCGCCATCGCAGTACCTTGTAGCGAAACACAAACACTTAAACCTTATACACAATCTATTGCGCAATCGGTTGGTTGGCGTTGGCGTATTCCGCTGCAAAGTCGTGTCGGTAACGGTTATGTCTATGCCAGTGAGTTTATTGATGATAACCGCGCAGAAGATCTACTGCTTTCTCAGCTTGAGTCTGAGCCGCTAGCAAAGGTGAATAAATTGCGCTGGGTAACGGGCATGCGTAAAAAAAGCTGGAATAAAAACTGTATTGCCATCGGCTTGTCTGCAGGCTTTGTTGAACCACTCGAGTCAACAGGTTTACATCTTATTCAGTCGGCTATTGCAAAATTAATGACCTTGTTTCCAACCAAAGCGTTTAACCAATGTGATATTGATATGTTTAATCAGCAAACGGAAGAAGAGTTTTTACGGATCCGTGACTTTATTATTTTGCATTATAAAGTGACTGAGCGTGAAGATAGCGAATTCTGGCGCTACTGTAAAAACATGCCAATACCGGCAAGTTTGCAAGAAAAACTGGCGATGTACCGTGAAAATGGGCGTATATTTCGACAAAACAACGAACTGTTTAATGAAACGTCATGGTTGGCGGTATTAAATGGACAAGGCATTCGCCCTAATGGTTATCACCCTTTAGTGGATAGACTCAGCGCGGATGAAACTAAACGACGGTTAGACAATATTGAAAATGTGATTAAACGCTCGGCTGAGGTAATGCCTGATCACCAAAGCTATATTGAGCAACTGTTATCGTCTTAAGGTATAAGTTTTAGATTTAAGGTTTTAGCTCAAACTAAAAACCGCCAATAACACATAATGTTGTTGGCGGTTTTTTATTGCTTGATTGCTTTATTGATAAGCACCTAGAGCGTTATGACGTTTGTTCTCTTTGCTCAGGGCTTTGCTCATTCTCTTTTTGGTTTTGCCAATAGTTTTTTCGATATTGTGTTGGCGTATCACCGACTAGTTTTTTGAAAAACGTATTAAAGGTCGCTTTAGAATTAAAGCCAGCGCGGTCCATAATATCTAACATCGTCGTTTTTTTATTGCTGACAGAAATAAGTAACTTTTTACTTTCTTCAATACGATAAAAATTAATAAATTCAAAAAAGTTTTTTTCAAAATGTCGGTTGATCAAGGTCGATAAATACCGAGGCGACAACGACAGTTGATTAGCCAAATTCTCTAAGGTTAATAAATGGTTTAAGTAAGGTTTGTTTTGCTCCATATAGGCTTCAATCGTGCGAATTTCTTCTGGGTCGTAACTGTCTTCGCTTTTATCTTTTTCAGGTTGTAGCTTACGGTCGATACCTTTAAATATGGTTGAATGCCCAGCACTAAAAAATATCAGCCCCGTTACTAGCAGTAGTACCGCATAATTGGAGGTTAAGCCAAGGGTTTCGTGGTCAACAGTTACGCCAATTTCATAGGAAAAAATAATGGCTAGCGCGACAAAAATGGCATTAATACGAATAACCAAAAAGCCAACAACGAGTACTTTTAACCAGGTTAAATCGACACTTTCTAGTTCGGCTACTTCGTTTTTAATATGTTTTTGATATTTATGCAGTTCAATTAAGCACAATACACCAAAGCCAAAACGCAGTATTTCTCGGGTGGTATGAATTAATCGATCAAAAACGTTGGCACTGGCAATACCGTCACCTTGTAGCGCCGCCATTTGAATATGGTAGTCGAGTAAAATCCAGTCATTGGTAAAGTGTGTCGCATACAAAATAAAAGGCACAAAATACCAGATGTCTTTTTTCGACAGCTTAAAATCTTTATAGATCAGTGAACGTACATAAAGCAGTAATAAAGGGGCTTCAATCCAAAACGCTAAGCCAAAGCTATAAAAAAGTTTAGGGGAAATACCTAAGGCAACTTGTTTAAATGCTTCGCCAAAATTAATGAGGTTATCAAGTGGTATTGCTGCTTGGGTAAGTAAAAACGCCGCCAGTAAAAAGTTACTGAGCTTTTTGCCTTTTTTTATCAGCATTAAAAAAATAGCAAAAAAAATGCAGATAAACATTGTCAGAATAAGTGCTACGTCATGGGTATTAAATAAAACTTCTTTCACTGCACAACAACCTTGGAGATCGATATTTTAATTATTATTTACGCTAGCTTTAGAGTACTTGAGTCTTAAAGTTAATCAATGCGCATACGTTTTTTTGCCGTTCAAATTTGCGTATTTAACAAAAGTTGTACGTAATTCGTCGGTACTTGAACGAATTTTTTTCATTATTTTCATAAAGTAACACACAAGTTAAACGTAGAGCAGAGTATAAATGAAAAAAATCAATAAATTGTTCAATGTAATAGGTGCTATCGCACTGTCGACTCAGGTAAGTGCAGAGTCGATAAAAACCGATATCGACTTGTGGCCTGAAATTCCTGCAGCGATTGCTGTTGATCCAGTGCTTGAAAAAAAGCTGGATACGTTAATGGCAAAAATGTCGCTGGCGCAAAAAGTCGGGCAAATGGTGCAGGCAGAAATTACTTGGGTAACACCGAAAGATGTTAAAAAATATCATTTAGGCTCGGTATTAAATGGCGGCGGCACATTTTTACATGGTGATAGAAATGCCAGTGTTAGCGATTGGGTGAGCTTTATGGATGAGCTATATCTTGCCTCTATGGATACCTCAGACGGTGGCTTAGCCATTCCAGTCACCTACGGAATTGACGCGGTGCATGGTAATAATAAATTTATTGGCGCGACAATTTTTCCACATAATATTGGTTTAGGTGCGGCGCGCAATCCCGAGCTTATTTATAAAATTGGTGAGGCTACTGCAAAAGAAGTGTTATTAGCCGGTATTGATTGGACCTTTGCACCAACACTTGCTGTTGCTCGTGACGACAGGTGGGGACGCACTTATGAAAGTTACTCTGAAGATCCTGACATTGTCGCCTTATATGCCAAAGAAATGATCGAAGGTTTACAAGGAAAAGCAGGCACTAAACAGTTTTTAGATGATGACCATATTTATGCCACTGCAAAACATTGGGTTGGTGACGGTGGTACCGACAAAGGTATCGACCAAGGCGATAATCTTGATAGTGAAAAAGACTTGATTGCGCATCACGCCAGTGGTTATTTTCCGGCAATTAAATCAGGTATTCAAAGCATCATGGCGTCACATAACATGTGGCATGGCGATCGTTTGCACGGCAGTCACTACTTATTGAATGATGTTTTAAAAGGCAAACTCAATTTTGACGGTTTTATCGTTGGTGATTGGAATTCACACGGCAAAGTTAAAGGTTGTCGCAATGACAGTTGCGCGCAAGCGATCAATGCCGGGCTTGATATGTTTATGGTCGTTGAAGACTGGCAAGCATTTATAACCAATACCATTGCACAAGTGGAAAGTGGTGAAGTGTCTATGGCGCGCATTGACGATGCCGTTCGCCGCATTTTACGCGTAAAAATGCGCTCAGGTTTATTTGATAAAGGACTGCCATCAACACGTAAATACGCCAATCAATCTCAATATTTAGGTGCGCCAAAACACAAAGCCATTGCCAGACAAGCGGTGCGTGAATCATTAGTGCTGTTGAAAAACAACAATAACTTGCTGCCGTTATCACCTAACGCCAACATATTAGTGGCCGGAGATGGCGCCGATAATATGAGTAAACAAACCGGTGGCTGGACTATTAACTGGACAGGTGAGGGCAATAAAAAATCAGACTTCCCCGGTGGCAGCTCAATTTACGATGGTATTAAAAGCGCGGTTGAAAGTGCTGGCGGTAAAACCCAATTAAGCCCAAATGGTAGTTTTACGGAAAAGCCCGACGTTGCAATTGTTGTTTTTGGTGAAAACCCTTACGCAGAATGGATAGGCGATATTAAATCGATTGCTTATCAGCAGCACTCACAACGTGACGCCAAATTACTTGAATCACTCAAATCGCAAAATATTCCTGTCGTGGCGCTGTTTTTATCAGGTCGACCGCTGTGGATGAATCGCGTGATTAACGCTTCAGATGCGTTTGTTGCCGCGTGGCTGCCCGGCAGTGAAGGTGTTGGCGTTAGCGATGTTATTTTCACCAATAAACAAGGCGACGTTCAATACGACTTTACCGGCAAGTTATCCTTTTCTTGGCCTAAATATGCGTCACAAGTGGTATTAAATCGTGGCGACAGTAATTACGATCCCTTATTTGCATACGGCTTTGGCTTAACCTATCAAGATAAGGTTAATCTTGGTCAATTAAGCCAAGAAAACGATTTTACCTTTGCACAAAGTAATAACAGCCCGTATGTGGTGATGAAAGGGCGCACCCATGAAAGTTGGCATTATCAAGTACGGACAAATCAGGAAACCTTAGATGTGCACACGCCAATGGTTACCACTAAGGGCTTTACGATGATTGAAGCCGATCATCAAATTCAAGGGGATGCTAAAGAGTTTACCTGGCATGGCAATCAAGCGGTTGATTTAGTGATTAGCTCGTCTTGGTATCGGGAAGATTTATCGGGCTACTTAGCTAACCAAAGCGCGCTGACCTTTGATATTCGCACCGAACAAAAACCAAAGGGTCCTGTGTTAATTAATATGGGCTGTGGCGCGAAAAAGTGTGGCGCTATTGATATTAGTGAGCAGTTGAAAAAGTTCCCGCTGCATAGCTGGCAAAAAGTGTCGATTGATTTGCTGTGCTTTGCTAATGCAGGGGTTGAGTTTGAACGCAGTAGCGCGCCTTTTATTATTTCAGCTAAAGACAGCGTTAAATTACGCTTAGCCAATGTGCAATACACGCCGGCGCAAGCAAAAACTGCCAACATTCAATGTTCACAATAATAAGGACTATTTTCCATGCATTTGTTTAAACAGACATCAATGGCGTTATCACTTGTTGTGTTAGTGGGCTGTGGTGGTTCGGGGGGCTCAAGTGAAGCGAGAAGCAGTGCTGATATACCGACTAATTCAGGTAATACAACGCCACCAGCAGTGGTTGACCCTGCGCCAAAAAGCGATCAAAAAATAAAAATTAACCAACTGGGCTTTTTGCCTGACGCGCCAAAAGTTGCCATTGTGCCAAACATTGACGTTGATATTTTTACCCTAGTGGCAGAAAGCAGCGGTGAGGTGGCTTTTCAAGGGAATTTATCATCAGCGTTAAATTGGTCGGTTGCCGGTAGCGAGCTACATAAACGGGCAGATTTTAGCGACTTTACCGAACAAGGTCGTTATTTTTTGCAAGTTCAAGGTGTTGAAGACTCAGTGTCATTTGATATTGGCAATGAGGTTTATCAAGCGCTGCATAAAGGCGTGATCAAAGCTTATTATTATAACCGAGCTAGTACCGATATTAGCGCCCCTTATGCCGACAATTGGCCGCGACTGGCAGGTCACCTTGATGAAAGCGTGAAAGTACATAGCTCTGCGGGAAGCACGCAAACACTAACCGGCTCTTTTGTAACGGCAAGCCGAGGCTGGTACGACGCAGGTGATTACGGAAAATATGTGGTGAATTCTGGCATAACTACTTATACCTTGTTAGCGGCATTTGAGCACTTTACCAACTTGTACCAACAAACTGACTTAGCTATTCCTGAGTCGTTTGATCAACTCCCTGATATGTTAAACGAAATACTGTGGAATTTATCTTGGCTTGAAAACATGCAAGACAGTGATGGTGGTGTTTTTCACAAATTAACGACACTTGATTGGCCGGGTATAGAAACGCCTGTTGCCGATAATCGCGATAGATATGTTATTGGCAAATCTACTGCGGCGGCGCTTAATTTTGCCGCGGTATTTGCACAAGCCAGTCGAATTGCGGCGCAATACCCCAATCAATTAAGTGGTAAAAGCGAACAATGGCTGACGATGGCAATATCTGCATGGCAGTGGGCGTTACAAAACCCTACTGTGTATTATCAACAACCAGACGACGTTAGCAGTGGTGAATATGGTGATAATTCAGTCATAGATGAATTTGCTTGGGCGGCAGCTGAGCTTTTTATTAGCAGTGAAAACGCGCAATATTTTCAGCATTATCAAAACTATGCTCAAGAAACAGGTACGCCTTTTTGGCAAAGTGTCGGCTATTTAGCGACTAGTTCATTGTTACATAAAGGCCAAGCTCTGCTAAGCGAAAGTCAGTATCAAACGTTGAAAACGCAACTTCAACAGCAAGCTGACGGTTATTTAGAGCAGCATAATAACAGTGCTTATTTAACGGCGATGACGGCAACCGATTTTGTCTGGGGCTCAAATGCTGTGGCAATGAATAAAGCTATGGTCTCTATGCAGGCATACCATGTACTTAACGATGAAAAATATAAACAAATCGCGTTAGGTTTGCTTGATTACGTCTTGGGCAAAAACCCAACCGATTACAGCTTTGTTACCGGTTTTGGCACAAAGACACCGATTGCGCCGCATCATAGAATATCAGCAAGTGATGATGTTGCTGCGCCGATCCCCGGCATGTTAGTGGGCGGCCCAAACGCTGAGCAACAAGATCAATGTCAGTACTTAAGCAACGAGCCTGCTAAATCCTACCTTGACGATTGGTGTAGCTATGCATCAAACGAAGTGGCAATTAATTGGAATGCACCGTTAGTTTATGTATTAGCGAGTTTGGTAAGTGACTAGCTGAAAGTGGCAAGCTGCAAGTGAATAGTTGCAAGTGAATAGTTGCAAGTGAATAGTTGCAAGTGAATAGTTGCAAGTAAAAAGCTGAAAGTGGCAAGTTGCAAGTGGAAAGCTGCAAGTAAAAAGCTGAAAGTGGCAAGTTGTAAGTGGAAAGTTGTAAGTGGAAAGTTGTAAGTGGAAAGTTGTAAGTGGAAAGTTGCAAGTGGAAAGTTGCAAGTGGAAAGTTGCAAGTGGCAAGTGGCAAGTGGCAAGTGGCAAGTTGCAAGTGGAAAGCGGCGGCTGTAAGCACTAAGTTAAGCTTAGCTGTTCACTAATTTTTAATGCAGTTGCTTTTACTGCAGCCGTTAACTGCTGTTTGGTGTGTTCATCGTTAAGTGTCGAGCTTAAGGTTGATACTGCAAATACCGCAATGATTGCGCCTTCTGCTTGACCAATGATCGCTGCGCAATCGGTAACACCTGCTGTTATTTGATTTTCTTGCACAAGGTAGCCGTTTGATAACATTGTTTTTAGCGCTTGTTCAAAATCCGATTTTTCGTTTTTATCAAATTGCTGGTAATTTTCATCACGTGCTAAAATTAGCTGCTTAACCGCTTCGTTACTATGGGCAATAAGCAGTTTACCTGCGGTTGAGCGTACTGCTGGAAATAAGGTACCTTCAGCGATATCTAGCGAAATGGGGGCATGACTTCTTGCATTCACCACAACCATGACTTTGCTTTGATAAAGCAAGCTTAAATGCGATGCATAACCGCTAGTCGCCGAAAAGTCTTCCATAATAGGTATAGCGGTTTGACGTAATTGATCAACGGGCGATATTTTTCGCGACAAACTAAACAGCTTTAGCGAAACACTATATTTGCCAGATTTTTCATCTCTAGTTAAGTAACCTCGGTTTTCTAAACCGATTAAAACCCGATAAATCTCATTTGCTCCTCGCCCGATGGCATGTGCTATTTCTGTTTGAGATAACGGTATCGGGGAGGCAGCTAAGAATTCTAAAATGTCTAAACCTTTATCAAGCGCAGGAACGGCATATTTGTTGGTTTTATCTGTGGTCATTATTTTCCTATGAAGAGACTATTAGCTAGTAAATTAAATTTAGCGCTTGGCAATTAAACCATAGCTTGCGCTGATTTGATACGAATTCGTTAATGAAAAATAGTCCAATGCTTTGTGGGCTCTTATCGAATGAGTGTGTATTTAAAAATTCATGCACATTTGAATTTTAAGCGCCAGTTCATTAGACTATATAGTCGAATAAACAATATGTTAATAATTCACCAGCCAGACAACGAAATTAAAAATACTATGTATCATAACAGTTCAAACATCTCGAATACCGCAGCGTCTGAAGATGCTATTCCTGAAGATTGTATTAATAACTTAACCGTGGATAATTTGATTTTCACCTTGCATGAGGGGAAATTAAAAGTGCTGTTAGTTAAATATAACGAAGGCATAGTGGCAGATAAGTGGGGCTTAATTGGACACTGGGTTAGAAATGACGAAAACCTTGATGCCGCCGCCTCTCGTGTTGTTAAAAGTATCACTGGCGTTGATAATTTGTATTTAGACCAGTTGGGTGCGTTTGGCAACATTGACCGATACCCGCTGCGCCGGATAATCACCATAGTTTATTACTCTTTAGTACGTTTTGATGAAACTAAGGTAGTACAAGTGAACGACGACTTTGAATGTCGTTGGTTCGATGTTAAAACCCTGCCAGAGCTAATGTTTGACCATGGTGAAATATTGCAAAATGGCTTAGATTATTTGCAATACAAAGTGCGTCATGAGCCTGTTGGATTTAATCTGCTACCTGAAAAATTCACCTTATTGCAACTACAAGAAATCTACGAGTCTATTTTGCATAAGTCGCTTGATAAACCAAACTTTAGACGTAAAATTTTAAAAATGAACTTGCTGATCGACTGTAAAGAAAAGCAGAAAAATGTTGCTCACCGCGCCGCTTCTCTGTATCGGTTTGATGTGAATGTTTATGAAAAATTAAAAGAGTTTGGATTTACTTTTGAATACTAACCGTTTTATTAGTTATTGATAATAAAGAAAAAAATAAAGGCAGCCTTAGGTTGCCTTTTTTATTGCATAAGAAAAAGGTTTGCTATTTAAATAGGATATGGTAAAAGTGACTATATAAAAGATTGTCATACAAAAAAATACAGTGGAGTATGTGTGCAAGATAATAAAAATAAATTAACCATCAAAGAAAAAATTGGCTACGGCTTAGGTGATACTGCAAGTAACATCGTGTTCCAAATGGTCGCCAACTTTATGCTAATTTTTTATACCGATGTTTATGGCATTTCGGCAGCAGCGGCAGGTACCTTGCTGCTTGCGGTAAGATTATTCGATGGTTTTACTGACCCATTAATGGGCGGTATCGCCGATAGAACCCGTACCAAGTGGGGCTCGTATCGTCCCTATTTGCTTTTCCTTGCCGTACCTTATGGTGTATTTGCGGTATTAGCCTTTATAACCCCAGATTTTAATGAAACCGGTAAATTAATTTACGCTTATATTACCTACGCATTATTAATGACCTGTTACACCGCAATCAACATTCCATACGGTGCATTAGGTGCTGTTATGGTTAACGACCCAAAAGAGCGCGCCTCACTGCAATCATACCGTTTTGCTATGGCAATGGCGGCGTTAGTGGTTATTGTTTGGTCAATTCCAAAATTGGTAGAGTTTTTTGGCAAAGACAATAACCAACTAGGTTACCCATTAGCCATGGTCTTTATGGGTTCATTAGCGGCAGCGTGTTTCTTATTATGCTTTAAAATGACCAAAGAAAGCCAAGCGGTCGAGCGCAAGCCACAACAAGGCATTTTTGCGGACTTTTTAGTGTTATTTAAAAATGATCAATGGTTGATTGTCTCCTTAATCAGCTTAGTCACTCTTATTCTGATCGGCATTCGTGCCTCGGTTGCGCCTCATTATATTAAATACTATGTCGGTGACAGTTCATTGTTATCGAGCTTTTTAACCTTGTCAGCAATTGGCTCTGTGTTAGGGGCAATATCGACTAACTTCTTAACGAAGTTTGTTGAGAAAAAAATCCTGTTTCAAATCGCTTTGGTAGTCGTGATTTTATCGCATAGCTTATTTTATGTTTTTGACAGTAACCAAGTGGCCGCGATTTTCATCACCTACTTTATCGCTAACTTTGCTCACATGATCATTACGCCGATTATGTTCTCTATGGTGGCGGACACCGTTGACTATGGCACTAAAAAATTGGGAAGAAAACTAACGGCAATCACCTTTTCGGGACACCTGTTAGCGATTAAATTTGGTTTTGCAATTGGTGGTGCATTGGCAGGTTGGTTATTAGCATTTTCAAACTATCAACCGAATGTTGAACAAAGCGAAGAAACCTTGTCAGGTATTTTATTCGCTTTTGCCGGTGTTCCTATTATTTGTACGATTTTGGCGCTTATTTTTGTCTGGCGATACCGCCTAACCGAAATCGAGGTGAAAAGCATACAGGCCGAATTACCCAGTCATTAACTAACCTTAGCCAGATTAACGAATTTTTAACTACAAACATAACCGAAAACCGAATACGGAGGTAAACCTCAGTGGCTAGTTGTCCTAAGGAAACAGACGAGAATCAGCAATTAAGTGATGCTGAAAAAACAGTGCGTAAGGATCTCAAACGCGCGAGCTCGTTAAAAGCAAAAAGTGAACCCTTGGTCAGTCATATTTATACGGCTGATCCATCAGCGCACGTATTTAACGACACAATTTATATTTATCCGTCACACGATATTGAAACCGACAACCCTATTAACGACAATGGCGATCATTTTGCCATGGAAGACTATCACGTGTTGTCGGTAGACAAAGAAAGTGGCACTGCAATAGACCATGGTGTGGCGTTGTCGATTGACGATGTGCCATGGGCGAGCAAGCAAATGTGGGCACCAGATGCAGCGCATAAAGATGGGCAGTACTATTTTTATTTTCCAGCGCGCGACAACGACGGTATTTTTCGCATAGGTGTTGCCAGTAGCGATTCGCCAACGGGACCATTTAAAGCGCAAGAAAGTTATATTGAAGGCAGCTTTAGTATTGATCCTGCCGTATTTGAAGACGATGACGGCAGCTATTATTTATACTTTGGTGGCTTGTGGGGTGGGCAGTTACAAAATTGGTACCAAGGTCAATTTAATAGCGAAGAAAAGTATCCTGACAACGGCCAAGCGGCATTACCTGCAAAAATGGCTAAGTTATCTGACAATATGCTTGAGTTTGATGAACAAGTTCAAGATATCGTTATTCTTGATGAAAATGGTCAGCCGATCACGGTAGATGATAACCATCGTCGATTTTTTGAGGCGCCATGGGTACACAAACATAACGGTAAGTATTATTTTTCGTACTCTACGGGCGATACCCATAAAATTGCTTATGCCGTTGGTGATTCACCTTACGGGCCATTTACCTATCAAGGCGTTATTTTAAACCCTGTATTAGGTTGGACCAATCATCACTCCATCGCTAATTATCAAGGAAAATGGTACCTCTTTTATCATGATTGCACCTTGTCGGGCGGCCAAACACATTTACGCTGTGTCAAAATGACCGAATTTATTCATGATGAAGATGGTAAAATTGAAACAGTAAATGCGTACGAATAAGTGTGCACTTTGCTAAGAAAGTGACAAAAAATAGTAATTGTTTTTAGCGCCTTAGGGCTTTTTATTTTTGCTAAAAACAGATATGGTCAATAAGACAAACAGTGTTTTTTTGAAAGCAATAACAGAACATCAATAGGCGATTAGTCGAAAAGTGTGTTGGCTTTTTAAGTAATGGTTTTAGCGTTTACTTGGAGTAACCTGCTGATTATTTGACCGGGCAAAAATCAAACAAATTGATCGAAAAATAATAAATAAGCTTCTTGTCATTTTGAATATAACGTGATAAAAAAGTAATTGTCAAAATGACAATAATAAAAAACAAGAGAGAAGGGGAAGTATAAATGTTTAATAAAAAATTACTGACCACAGCGATTATTGCTGGTTTAAGTTCAACTGCAGTGAGCAGTTATAGCTTTGCCGAAGAAGCAAAAAGCGATGCGGTAGAAGTGATCACAGTAACGGGTATTCGTGGTGGTTTACAACGCGCCATGGATATCAAAAAAGATTCTGAAGGTATCGTTGATGCGATTTCTGCAGAAGATATTGGTAAGTTTCCAGATACCAACTTAGCTGAATCACTACAACGTATTACGGGTGTATCTATTGATCGCTCAGCGGGTGAAGGTAGCCGAGTTACCGTACGTGGTTTTGGCGCGGCCAATAACTTAATTACGCTAAATGGTCGTCAATTACCCAATACAACAGGTGATCGTACCTTCGATTTTGCCAATGTTGCCTCGGAAAGTGTTTCAGGTGTTCGTGTTTTTAAAACAGCAGATGCGAGCGTTACCTCTGGTGGTATCGGTGCAACGATTGATTTAGAAACTCATAAGCCGTTTAATTCGCCAGGGTTAAAAGCAACCATTGGCGCAAAAGTTGTTAATGACCAGTCAAGCGAAGAGGGTGGAACTACGCCTGAAATTAGCGGTTTGTATTCGCAAACTTTTGCTGATGAAACTTTTGGTATTTCGATCTCTGGTAGTTATCAAGAGCGCGAAAGTGGCATGCGTCAGTTTTTACAAGACCAAGGTTATCGTGCGAGCGAACATACCAACACAGGTTGGGGTGGTGTACCGGCAGGTGCAGAAGGTGGTACTAACAGACCAACCAGTGGTATTTATTCAAATCCACAACAACCACGTTATATTTTTGAAGAGCGTCAACGTGAACGTATTAATGGTCAGTTAGTTCTACAATATCGTCCACATGAAGATATTACTGCAACGCTTGATTACACCACTTTCACAAACAATGTCGAAGAGCAACATACCGACGCGTCGGTGTGGTTTAACTACGCGGGTGATCGCAGTGAGTCAGTTTGGACAGGCGAGCCAAATGCCGTACCGCTTATTTATTCAGAAATATATGACATCAACAGTGACGGCGATATGCGTGATACATCGCTAACTGTCGGTGCTTGGGGTCGTGAAGAAACTACTGACTCAATCGGTCTTAATATCGCATGGCAAGTTAATGATAACTTATCATTTGAATTTGACCACCATAGCTCTGAAGCAGAGATGAAAGCGTCAGATCCGCGCCATGGTACACGAAATAACCTGCAATTACCGTCGTATACTCGTACCCGTACTGGTTTAGATTTAACCGGTGATTTACCGGGGATTGCAACAGGTAATATTGAAAACTTTAACCCAGATACTATGCGTTTATCGGGCAGCTGGTTTGCTAACGATATGTATACATCAGAAGTATCGCAAACACAGTTCAGCGGTGAATACTTTATTAGTGATGATGTAAGCATCGACTTTGGTGTATCGGTTAATACGGTAAATAACCATTATCGTCATACCCAAGTTCAACGTTCTGATTGGGGCGGTGTTGGTGAAGTTGGTGATTTTTCTGATATTGATTGGAAAGAAGATACTATTTTAGATAAGTTCTCTGGCAGCGCAGGTAACTTTGAGGGCACAGAAACACAAGGCGATTACGATTTATTTAACCGTATTTTCTTTGCTGATTTTGACCAAATCGTTCATGCAGCTGAATTAGCAGATCCTGTCGCTTCTGTTGATAGCTTATGGGGTGATTGTCAAGCCGCATCGGGTGCTGCTGCAGGTCCAAATGGTGAAGGTCAATTCTGTGCTTCAACGCAGTGGGATTCAGACACTAACCGCTTTACCGAAGAAGAAACTAGCGCAGCATTTTTCAAAATTAACTACACAGGTGAAATTGGTGAAATGCCGTTAAGTGTGCATTTAGGGCTACGTTATGAAGATACTGACGTAACCTCTACAGCATCGGCGCCAGGTTACAGCAGAGTTGAGTGGAATGAAGATACATCAACTTCAGTTACGGGTGTAACAGGTATTGAAACTTTAAGACAGACAGCGAGTTACGATCAATTCTTGCCTAGTTTAAATGTTAACCTTGAAGCAACTGACGACATTATTGTACGTTTTGCTGCAGGTAAAACTATTTCTCGTGCACATTACAACGATCTTCAAGGTGGCACGACTATAGGGACAGGCGGTAGCTTGAGTGGTTATTCAGGTAATTCAGGTAACCCAGGTTTAGAACCGCTTGAAGCGATTAACTATGACTTATCTGCTGAATGGTATTATGACGAAGCAAGTTATGTGTCGTTAGGTTACTTTAGAAAAGACGTTACCAACTGGATCACTACCGGTACTGTTGACTCTGATATTTTCAACCTTGCCAACCCGTTAGACGGTGCAAAATTTGACGCAGCAGTTGCCGCGTTAGGTGCTAATGCTTCGAATCAAGATATTCGTAACTACATCTTTGAAAATTACGCTGACGATCCAAATGTAACGCCTAATTTTGATGAAGACGGCGAGCTAGATGGTGGTTCAATTGTTGGTGACCCAAGCTCTGATAATACCGTAAATTTTAGATTAAACGTGCCGGTTAATGGTGATACCGAACATACTATCGACGGTTTAGAGTTTAACATTCAACATGTACTAGGCGAGTCAGGTTTTGGTGGTGTATTTAACTACACTATGGTCGATACTGACCTTGAATACGACATTAATTCTTTAGATGATACCGAAGCGTTAGTAGGCTTAAGTGATACCGCCAACTTAGTCTTATTTTATGATAAAGACGGTTTACAAGCACGTATTGCTTATAACTGGCGTGACAAGTTCTTAAATGAACGTCGCACCAATGGTGATTTAACTGCGCCAATCTTTACTGATGAGTACTTCCAAATTGACTTTAACGTAAGTTACGAAGTGCCAGCAGTACAAGGGTTAACCGTGTTCTTAGAAGGGATTAACATCACTGAAGAATACGTGGAAGAATTTGGTCGCGATGAACGTTTAATTTATAAAATTACCGAAACAGGTGCCAGATATAACTTAGGTGCACGTTACGTTTTCTAAAAAATTAACGTGATACGAATCAAAAAGCCGCTTTTTAGCGGCTTTTTTACTTTTCATTATCGATAAAGTTTGTTATGGTCAATATTACATTAAGTGTTTTTGGTTTTACTTAATGGTCAAGGGTGTCGATAAATGCAGTCAGAAAATACTGATCAAAAAATTAAAAACATCGTGATTGTTGGTGGCGGAAGTGCCGGTTGGTTAACGGCTGGCTTAATTGCGGCTAAAAATAAAAGTCCCTTGGTGAATGTCACCTTAATCGAGTCTGATCAAGTACCAAGGGTAGGCGTAGGTGAGGGTACATGGCCGTCAATGCGTGAAACGTTAAAAACCCTTGGTATTAGTGAAACCGAATTTTTAATGACCTGCGATGCCAGCTTTAAGCAAGCGTCGAAATTTGTCGATTGGGGCCATGAGCCCACAGCGATAGAGCAGCACTGCTATTTCCATCCATTTTCATTGCCACAGCCTTTTCATGGCAAAGATCCGGTTAATGTTTTTAGTGAGCAAGGTTTTACCAAACAGGATTTTGCTGACAATAAATTTGCCGCACAGTTTTGTACTCAGTGGGCAGTGTGCGCACAAAACCTAGCACCTAAACAAGTATCGACACCACAGTATCAATTTATCGCTAACTATGGTTATCATCTTGATGCAGGGAAATTTGCCCAACTGCTAAAAAATCACTGCACTCAATCATTGAATGTACACCATATTGTTGGACACATTGATTCGGTGATCAATCATCAAAATGGTCATATCCAAGCGGTCACTTTAAGTGATAATCAAACCATTACTGGGGATTTATTTGTTGATTGCTCTGGCAGTAAAGCGATTTTACTGGGCCAACATTATCAAATAGAAAGCCAGTCGTTAAAACCGATATTATTTAATGACAGTGCGATTGCCGTGCAAGTGCCTTACGATACGCAGCAAGAAATTGCCTCTAATACGGTATCAACCGCACAAGATGTCGGCTGGGTCTGGGATATTGGGTTACAGTCGCGGCGTGGCATTGGTTATGTTTATGCGAGCGATTACCTAGACGATACCAGAGCGCAGCAAGTACTTGAGCGTTATATTAGCGAAACCAGTAAGGCGTGTTTAACCAAACTGCACTATAAAAAAATTCAATTTTCACCGGGCTATCGAAAAACCTTTTGGCATAAAAACTGTGTTGCTGTTGGTATGGCTGCGGGTTTTATTGAGCCATTAGAGGCGTCGGCGTTAACCTTAATCGAACAGTCAGCCAATATGATCGCGCAATATTTACCTGTTGAGCATAGTGTGATGGCAGTTGTGGCGAAACGTTTTAATCAACGCTTAACACAGCATTGGCAGCAGATTGTCGAATTCCTTAAATTACATTATGTCTTATCAAAGCGAGACAGCGATTATTGGCAAGCCAACCGCAATGAGGCAACCATTCCAGAGAATTTACAAGATAAACTGGCGTTATGGCAGCAAAATGCGCCAAGCTTTTATGATATTGAATTGGCTGCGCCGTTATTTCCAGCGGCCAGTTATCAATATGTGCTTTATGGCATGGCAAATAACACCTATTGCAGTAGCCAAAGTTATGCCAAGCAAAGCCATGTTAAGCAAATACACTATCAAAATCAGCAAAATTTAAGCCCCCAACTACAGGCTTATTTACAAGAAATACAACAAAAACAAACCCAATTAAGCAAACATATGCCTACAAACCGAGCCTTGCTGTCGCAAGTTGCCGAATATGGTTTGTCGAAAATATAACGATAATATAAAAGAGAGTGGTACTAACAATGGCAAATCATGTGTTACTAAACAATATTGAGCACCAATCGTTAAAGATTAATCCTGCACATTCAGAACAGTTAGGCGACAATTTGTGGTTTTCGCCTACATTTCCTGCAGAGTTTAGAAGTGTTCAAGCTCATTACCCCATATTTTTTCATAAAGATAGCCAAACCGGGCAGTTTTGCTCAGTGGCATTATTTGGTTTCAAACAACAAGAGAACTTATTTTTGGTCGATAACCGTTGGGACGCGCATTATATTCCAATGTCGGTGCAACGAATGCCATTTTATATTGGTCAGCAAGAAGTTAACAATCAGGGCGTAAAAGAAGTTCAGCGCGTACTAACGGTTGATTTAGATTCACCTAAAGTGAGTTTTGACCAAGGCGTAGATGTTTTTCTACCTTATGGCGGCAACAGTGACTACTTAGAAAACATTGCGGGTATATTAGAATCTTTGCATCATGGCATTTTAGACGATGGCGCTTTTATTGAAACCTTAGTGGCGTTTGACTTAATTGAATCAGTCACCCTTGATATTGAGTTAAAAGACAAAAGTAAACATCAATTACTTGGTTTTTATACCATTAATGAACCGCAGCTTGAACAACTGTCAGAGCAGCAAATTGTTCAGCTACATAAAGCAGGATACCTGCGCGCTATCGATATGGTATTAGCGTCGCAAAGTTGTGTTCACGCGCTAATCGCACGTAAAAATAACCAAATGTTTGAACAAGCGTAAGCATTTAAAATGGACACGCAAACATCGACAGTTCGCACGTTAACAGGTATAACGCCAAACAATATTAGCCCTGATATATTAAATGCCACGTCGCCGATTTTATTAAAAGGCTTTGCGCTTGAGTGGGCGTTAGTAAAGCAAGGTTTAAGCTCAGCTGATGACGCGGCGCACTATTTAGCAACTCATTACCAAGGTGCGCCGGTAAATGCGTGTCTACTTGACGAAGCCGAGCAAGGTAGGGTGTTTTATAACCAAGACTTTACCGGTTTTAATTTTAGTAGCGAAAGTGCAAATTTAACCGACGTACTGCAAAAGTTGCTATCGGTTGAGGCGAGTTCATCACCACAATCTACCATCTATGTTGGCTCAACCAGTATGAAACATTTTTTTCCTACCTTGGTTGAACCTTTGTCGGTTACCGGTATTCCGCAACAGGCCTTATTTAATATTTGGTTGGGCGGAAAAACCAATGTCGCGGCACATTTTGACGCGGCGCAAAACCTCGCATGTTCAGCGGTGGGGAGTCGAACCTTTACTTTATTTCCGCCCGATCAAATTGATAATTTATACATTGGTCCATTAGACAAAGCACCCGGTGGTCAGCCGATTTCTTTGGTTGATATGTCTGCGCCTGATTTTGAGCGTTTTCCTCGTTTTAAAACTGCGCTAGCTCACGCCAAGCGCGTTACTTTAGCCCCAGGCGATGCGTTAATTATTCCAAGTATGTGGTGGCACCAAGTACAAGGAAATCATCGCTTTAATGTGCTGCTTAATTATTGGTGGCAACAAGGGCAACCTTATGCTGGGCAAGCTAATTCAGCATTATTGCATGCTATTTTAGCCATTCGAGACTTGCCGGTAGAACAACGAAAAGCGTGGCAAAACTTGTTTAATTTTTATGTGTTTGAACACAACGATGAAAATTTTGACCACATACCAGAAACAGCCAAGTCTATTTTATCAACACCATTAGATGCAGCCAAAGCAAAACAATTGCGCTCGCAGCTACAAAATATGTTACGACGATAATTATTTTAAAAATGAAGTAGGAATAACAATGAACACTCAATCAACCAAAAACAATACCGCTAAAACAGGTGCAATTAACAATGTCGTTATTGCCGGTGGTGGCACTGCTGGCTGGATGGCCGCAGCTGCATTTGCCAAGCTTGTTGGCAAAAATATTAATGTGACCTTGGTTGAGTCTGACCAAATACCAACGGTTGGTGTCGGCGAAGCAACAATTCCTACCTTACATATTTTTCATGACTTACTGAAAATAAAAGAGTCTGAGTTTATGGCCGCAACCAATGCGTCGTTTAAACTCGGTATTTCGTTTGAAAATTGGCGTGATCAAAATAAAGACTACATTCACTCATTTGGTTATTTAGGGCAAGGTTGTTGGGCGGCAGGTTTTCAACATTTTTGGTTAAAAGGGCAACAGCAAAACATCGCCAGTGAAATTGGTGATTACTGCCCTGAGCACCTTGCATGTCGAAAGCAAAAATTTGCCGTGGTATCGAACCAAGACCGTAACCACGCTTTTCATTTGGATGCAGGTTTGTATGCCAAATTTTTACGCCAATTTGCCGAGCAACATGGCGCAACGCGCATTGAAGGTAAGATTGAACAGGTAAACCTTGAACCACAAAACGGCTTTATTGAGTCGCTTTCATTGGAAAATGGTAAAACGGTTGCAGGTGATTTGTTTATTGATTGTACGGGTTTTGTAGGTTTGCTTATCGAAAAAGCACTGCATACAGGTTATGAAGACTGGAGCCACTGGTTACCGTGTGATAGCGCTATTGCCGTTCAAACAGAGCAAGTTAAACCTGCACTGCCGTATACGCGCTCTATTGCCCACCCCTTTGGCTGGCAATGGAAAATTCCGCTGCAAAATCGAATGGGTAACGGCATGGTATTTTGCAGTAAACATGTTTCTGACGAAGAAGCAAAAGCAACCTTGTTAGGTAATATCGAAGGTAAGTTACTGAACGAACCAAAAATTATTAAATATCGCACGGGGACTCGTCGTAAGCATTGGAACAAAAACTGCGTAGCTGTTGGCTTATCAAGTGGTTTTCTAGAGCCGCTAGAGTCAACGAGTATTCACCTTATTCAACAAAGTATTATTCGTTTATTACAACACCTGCCAAGCAAAGCAATGGAGCAAAGCCTAGCGGATGATTTTAATGCCAAAATGCGCTTTGAAATTGACAATATCCGCGACTTTATTGTTATGCACTATAAAGTGACCGAACGTACCGACAGTGCTTTTTGGCGTTACTGTAAAACCATGCCAATTCCACAGGGACTTAAATCACGTATCGATTTATTTGAAGAGTCGGCGCAGGCATTTAAAACCGACGGTGAACTATTTGGCGAAACCTCGTGGATCCAAGTAATGATTGGCCAAGGGTTAATGCCGCAAAGTTATCATCCTATTGTTGATAATATGTCAGATCAAGAATTGAAAAACTTCCTTGATACGATAAAAAATTCAATCGCTAAACGGGTTGATAGTCTACCGCATCACTTAGATTTTATTCGTCAATATTGTTTAGCAAAACCGATGTAATGTTTGCTGTTAATCCGCACATTTCACCACAATATAAAACCATTGGCGCAAATAAAACGCCAGTGGTGATTATTGACGACTATTTTGAAAACTTTGAGCGCTTAAGCGAGCTTGCCAAGCAAGAAGGGCAGTTTGAACCCGACAATTTTACTAGCTATCCGGGGCTTAGATCTAAACTACCAAAACCCTTAGTGGTTGACTATTTACAGCCTTTGATGAAAGGGCTTTATGGCATATTTAATATCCCCCAACATTATCGGCCATTACCCAAAGATAATTATTTTTCATTATTAACTCATCAGCCCGAGCAGCTATCATCGCTACAAACTATTCCGCATTTTGATACGCCAAGTTCGCACCTTATTGCTGTTATTCATTATATCGGCCAAGGGGCGCATGGCGGTTTAGGATTTTATCAGCATAAACCCTCAGGGTTAGAGAAAATAGACCACAGCAGTAAAGACTACTTCTATCAAAATACGCAACGATATTTTCAGCAAAATAATCAGACCAAAAGCTATTGCGAGAAAGAGCATCCGCTTTTTCATTGTTATGAAGAAATTGCCTATAAGCCAAATCGTTTAGTGATATTTCCGGGGCAATTATTACATTCTAGCCTAGTCGATGTTACAACCGATATCAGTACTGATCCCTTGCATGGACGTCTAACTGCCAACATGTTTATTCAATTTAGCGAAGAGAAATAAGAGAAATAAGAGAAATAAGGGAATAACATAATGTTCGTTAATATCTACACTCGCCTAAAGGCATTCTTATCATTGCTAAATATGTCGCCTATATTGACGCAGAAAGTGCCACTAACACTTGCGTTATTATGGTTAACGATTGTCAATGTTAATCATCATGCCTATGCGATAGATTTTAAGCATATGCCAAATAAACAATTTAACGTGTTGTTATTTACCAAAACCAATGAGTGGCACCATAAATCAATTCCAACAGCAGTTCAGGCATTGCAAAAATTAGCAGATAAACATTATTTTAATTTAGTGTGGCACGAAGAAAGTCGATACTTTAATGATGACTATTTAAGTGCGGTTGATGTGGTAGTATTTTTGTCGACAACAGGTGATGTATTGGCAGAGCCTGAACAACAAGCATTGCAACGTTTTATGAGTAAAGGTAGGGGCTTTGTTGGTATTCATAGTGCGTCGGATACCGAAAAAAACTGGCCTTGGTTTCAGCAGTTAGTGGGGCATACATTTGTCATCCACCCCGAAGTGCAAACTGCATTATTAACGGTTGAAACCGATAAGTTCCCCGGTATGTCAGCGTTTAAAAAGTCTATGCTATGGACAGATGAATGGTATGACTTTTCACCCAATCATAATGAAAATCTCACCTATTTATTATCGGTCGATGAGCGCAGTTACAATACAAAATCTGATTGGGGCAAGGTTAACGGGAAGGGCATGGGCGAATTTCACCCTATTGCTTGGTATCAAAACTTTGCTGGTGGTCGTTCATTTTATACGGCGTTAGGGCATTTACCTGCGGTCTATCAAGATGAAGCATTTTTAGCACATGTCTATGGCGGTATATTTTGGGCAGCTACGGGGAAAAATTTTACTGAGCTTTTATCTAAATAAGTACCTAAATAAGTACCTAAATAAGTACCTGAATCAGTACCTGAATAGGTAACGAAATCACCCATTCAAACGTAACTGCTATCAAATTAATAGGCTTTGCCCGGCAGTTGCGTTGTTAAACGATACAAGCCATTGGCGGTGGTAATGAGCAATGTGGTTAGCTGCTCTCCGCCAAAAGCGATATTAGTGACTTTTGGCGCAACATCGATACTGCTTAGTTTTTTACCCTGCTGATTAAATATCAGCACTTTGCCGTCGCCATGGCTGGCAACATAAAGGTTGTCGGCACAATCAATGGCCATACCATCAGGCACATTAATATTAGCAAAAACCCTTTTGTTACTTAGCTTACCTTCTTTGCTGACCTGATAAGAAAAAACACGATTGCTATAATCACCGACAAATAAGGTTTTATAGTCGTTTGAAAATATCACGCCATTTGGGTTATCTAAGCTAGCGTCTAATAAAGTCACTTTATCTTGGTTGTTATACCGATACAGCCCAGTATAAGGAGACTGTTGTTTTCTCGCGCCGAGTTGCCATGTAGGGTCGGTAAAATAAAGTGTGTTATTACTGTCTAGAGCAACATCGTTTGGCGAATTAAAGGGTACTTTATTGAAGTGAGTCGCTAAGGTGGTTCGCTGTTTAGTGCGTAAATTAAATGTGCTAATGGCGCGGTTATCGTGTGTCATGGCGATTAACTGATCACCTGTTGCTATCAAGCCATTACTACCGCTGTTTTCGAAAATCAGTGAAATTTCATTGGGTAGTTGTAATTGATAAATATTTGCTTTGGGTCCAAACGTTTGTGGTCCACTAAAGTCCATCTCAGAAAAGTAAAACGCTTGCTGAGTCTCTGACCAGGTTGGTCCTTCTAAAAACTTGAATGCTTGACTAAGTAACTGCGGTTTTTCCTGAGCTACTATCGGCGTAAGCGAGGCATCACAGCTAATATTCTTTGCTAATATTGGTGAGGCAGCGCAAAGAGTACCTAGTGCGAAAGACGTTTTTATTAAGGACATTTTTAGGTGAGTCATATTGTTATTTCACTATTGCCGTTTGTTGTCTGGGTTTAATTAGTTTTGTGAGCTATCTGACCTATTTGAGCTAATTGGGATTAACGTTGACTATAGTAGAACATTAAATTGTAATAGTCAATTTGACTATTTTGTTTGGTCTCGGTATAAAAGTGCCTAGCAATAAAACGAGGGAAGTTATGAAAACGATTCAAATAAAGAAAAAACGCTTATCTGATCAAATAAAAAGCAACAGGTTACAGTTTGCATTGTCAATGTTGACGCTACTGATGCTGGGCGTGTTAACTGCTAGCAGCAATGCGACCGCCAAAGCGTCCTCCGCTACTGCGCTAAAGTCACATTTTAAGGCTGCATTTAAAATGGGGGTAGCGGTAAACGATGATATTGTTAGCGGCAAAAGCCGACAAGGTAAAGCGATCACCGAACATCATTTTAACAGTATTACCTTGGAAAATTCGATGAAAGCGGAGTTAGTGAACCCAGCGCCAAATGTATTTAATTTTCAAGCGGCTGACGATTTTGTAGCGTTTGGCCAAGCAAAGAACATGTTTATTGTCGGTCATACACTCATATGGCATAACCAAACCCCAGACTGGTTTTTTGTCAATAGCGAAGGTAAGCCGAACACTAAAGTGCAACAATTAGCGCGTTTACAAGCACATATTAACGTGGTTGCAAGCCGTTATGCTGGCAAAGTTGATGCGTGGGATGTCGTCAACGAAGTGATAGGAGAAGACGGCAACTATCGAAGTACCAATTGGGTTAATGCGGTAGGGGATGGAGATACCTTAGTAAAAGCGGCCTTTAAATATGCGCAGCAATATGCCCCGAATACTGAACTTTATTACAACGATTTTAATGCCTGGCGACCCGAAAAACGTGATGGAATTGTTCGTATGGTAAAAATGTTACAAGCAGCAGGAATTCGTATTGATGGCGTAGGTATACAAGCGCACTGGGGACTTAATTTTCCGTCAAATCAAGATATTACAGATGCTATTAATGCCTACAGTGCACTGGGCATTAAAGTGATGATCACCGAACTTGATGTTGATGTTTTACCTCTTACCAAAGAAGCACAGGTGATTGGACAAGGTTTTATGCATAGCCAGTTTCAACTGCCTGAATTTAAGAAGTTCTTAGACCCGTACCCAGTAAAACTTCCTCAAGATGTAGAGCAACAGCTAAGCGATAGGTATCGTGAATTATTTACGTTGTTTTATCAGCTGCGTGAAAAAATTGACCGTGTGACTTTTTGGGGTGTTGAAGACAGTATGTCGTGGAAAAACAATTATCCTATTCCTAATCGTACCAACTACCCTTTGCTTTGGAACAGAGATTTTCATCCAAAACCGGCACTTAAAGCAATTAGTGAAGTAGCTAACTGATACTGAATGTTAACAATGAAAAAAAAGGCACATTAAATGTGCCTTGGTTGGATCAAAAAGCGTATCGTTTCATCGGGGGACGTAACTGCTCTCGATACCAAAACTTGCAATCACTTTGTTACTTCACCATTAGGTTTTTATAATTTAACGTATAAAATATGAAATAGTCAAGTTGACAATTAGTGTTTTTTTGATATTGTAGAAAAAACACCGAGTAGGAATAGATAGACAACATGAATAAAAAAATTACCACATCAGCTTTATTATCAGTTTCAGCAATGCTTTTAGGTTGTAATAACAGTGCTTTGCTTTCTGAGCCTGCAGCTAAAAGCAAGGTTACAACTGGCGCTGCCAATATTAGCCAAACCAAAGATATTGTTAGCTTGCAACAGCATTTTGCCGAGCATTTTAAAATAGGTACTGCGCTCAGCAGAGCACAAATCTTGAAAGAATTCCCACAAGAGTTGGTCGCGGCTAAAGCACATTTTTCTACTTTTACGCCTGAAAATTCTATGAAATGGGAACGAATTCATCCTGAGCCTGAAGTTTATGACTTTTTAGCCTCTGATGCGCTTGTTGCTTTTGCACAAGAAAATAATCAAGAATTAGTTGGGCATACCTTAGTATGGCATTCTCAAACACCTGATTGGGTATTTGAAAATGACGCGGGCGAGCCGTTAACCCGCGAGCAGTTATTGGCTCGTATGGAGCAACATATTAATAAAGTTGCCGGCCGATACAAAGATAAAATTTTTGCATGGGATGTGGTCAACGAAGCATTTAATGAAGATGGTACGTTGCGTGAATCTAAATGGTTAGAGATTATCGGCCCAGATTTTTTAGCGCAAGCTTTTACCATGGCTCAAAAGGCAGCGCCTAATGCCAAGCTTTATTACAATGACTATAACTTGTTTAAACCTGAAAAAAGAGCCGGCGTTATCAAGCTGGTTAATGATTTAAAAGCTAACGGTGTGCGAATTGACGGCATTGGCATGCAAGGGCATTACGCACTTGATTATCCCGATTTATCACAAATGGAAGACTCGATTATCGCTTTTGCACAAACGGGTGTTGAAGTAATGATAACCGAGCTTGATATTTCGGTATTACCGTTTCCAGAAGATAGCGAGCAGGGCGCTGATGTTGGGTTAAATGTCGAATTACAAGCCAAATATAACCCCTATGTTAATGGCTTACCGTTAGCCGTTGAACAGCAATTAGCCGATCGATATAAACAGCTATTTACCATTTTAAAGCAACACAGCGACAAACTTTCGAGAGTAACATTTTGGGGTGTTTCAGATCGCCAAACATGGCGTAACGACTGGCCAATGACAGGTCGAACTGACTACCCTTTATTACTTGATCGTGAGTTGAAGGTTAAAAGTTTTGTTACCGAGCTTTAACCCTTCTAGCTAAGTCTTATAGTCGTTTAACACATCATGCCTTATGGTGTGTTTGATAAAGCTATTAGCGCGTGGCGCTAACTTAGTGAACGTTTGTTTGCATAAGCCAGAGAATTAACTGAGCTAAATTCTGCTGATAGGCTACTTGGTGCCAAGCTTGCTGATTATGGCTTGGCACCATTACCGCAACTTTGCCTTGCCCTTGTTTACGTGTCCACGCGCCTAATTGTTTACCATGTGTTGAAATGGTATAAGCTAATACCGACAGATCATCATTGGTAATATTAAGAAAGTAGTGCTCGTCTGTACTTGTGAAATTTTTAATTTTCTTACCTAAACCATGCTGCTTTGTCACCTTAAATTCAACTTCACATTGCTCAGGGTGTTGTACAAAGCTTGCACCAATTAAGCTAGATAAATTAGCATGCTGATCATAGCCGTCTAATCCCGAGTGCACTACAAACAAGTTATTGCCTTGTTTGATATGATTAACTAATTGCATTGCAGTGTTTTTTTCTAGCCAAGGCTGCTGATTGGTTTCTGAGCAGTGATTAGATTTTGCTAATATAATCAGCTTATATTTGGCAATGTCTTGCCAAGCGATATTTGTTAGGTTTGATAAATAATCAACCTTTATGTTTTTGTTTTTAAAGTCATCTGCGCCAAATAAATCGGTAAAGTTTTTTTTAATTATCTCACTTGGGTGCCATATGTCGCCTGACAATACTAAAACATTCATTTTTGCTCCAGTTATCCAGATAATGCAAAGTGTTTAATTAATACAGTGTGGCTAGTTGCTCTACAGCATAAGGCTTTATTGCTTGCTGTTGTTTAACCCTACTAACAAAGTCGTGATTGGCGATAAAAGGACGACCAAAGGCAACTAAATCAGCTGTTCCTTGTTTGATGCTCTCATTAGCGCTTTCTGGTGAATAGCCACCACATGCCATTACTTTTCCGTGATAATGCTTACCAATAAATTCTGTTGATGTTGCGCCCAGCTCAGCGACAAAGTAGTCGTCATACATACCTTTATGAACATAGGCTAGGTTATAGCTATTTAATTTGGACAGTAAATATTCAAACACCTGCCTATCACGATCATCATGTTTCATTACTTGCCACTCTTCATTGATACCCGTATGCACAGATAATCGCAATGCTATGTCAAAATTCGGTACTTTTAATTGGATAGCGTCAATAATCTCAAATAGAAATCGGCACATGTTTTGTGCGTTTCCACCATAGTTATCGGTACGAGTATTGCTCGTACAATGTAAGAATTGATCAATTAAATAACCATTGGCGCCATGAACCTCTATACCATCAAAACCTGCTTGCCTTGCATTTTTAGCGGCTTGGGCAAAGGCATTTATTACGCGATTGATTTCCAATTGGTCCATAGGTATTGGTGTTTCATCATGATAATACAGCTCTTGGGTTTGTGGTACGCGCCCTGTCCAACCAACATTAGAGGGTGCAATAGGAGGCTGCCCCTCTCGGTAGATTGAATGTGATAATCGCCCCGTATGCCAAAGCTGAGCAAAAATTTTCCCATCATTGTTATGTACTTCTTTGGTAACTTTTTGCCAACCCTCTATTTGAGCTTGGTTATAAATCCCGGGTGAATTAGGGTAGCCTTGGCCACCTTTACTTACGAGTATTGCTTCAGAAATAATTAAGCCCGCATCGGCTCGTCGGCCATAGTAGTCAGCCATTAGTTTAGTTGGTACTAAGTGTTCGTCAGCAAATGAGCGTGTTAACGGTGCCATGACGATACGGTTTTTCAGCACTGTTTGACCTAAGGTTATCGGTTGAAAGAGTAAATTTGTCATGCGAACTCCAATAAATTTTTAAACCGTTTGTTGCGTAAATTGCACAGAGAATTGTTAACTAAGCACCTTGAATGATTGTATCGGCGACAATGCGTCCGTTAAAAATGCAGTTCGAAAGGAAGGTGCCTTCGAGTGAGCGTTTGCCACAAATGCCACCACCACCAAAACCTGCGGCTTCGCCTATCGCATATAAGCCATTAATGGTTTTGTTGTTTTTATCTAATACCTTGCAGCTTAGGTTGGTTTCGATTCCTCCCATGCTTTTTCGGCTTAAAAACCTTAGCCTAATCGCGATAAGCGGTAAGGATTTTTTATCTAATATTGGGCGAAAGCTTGCAGTTCGAACATAATCACCAATCCAGCGTTTGGCTTGGCTTATGCGCCTAAGTTGGTCATCAGCGTAATAGGTTTTACCTTTGACGATCAGCTGATCATATTTTTCAATATCAGCTCGCATGCCATGTATATTAATACGTTGACAACCAACCACGTCATCCATTTTCCTAGCCAATAATTCCAGCGTTGGCGCAGATACAACGTCAGGACATTCGTCTATCATCCATTGGACTTGTTTGCCCGAGCCTTGAATAACGCCAAGTAAAACCTTAAGAAACTTTTTATCGCGAAAGTTAACGTTCATATCTGAACCGGAAATGGCCATTTCACGAATTGCAACATGCCAATTAAGTACTATCCAACCATATTGATGGTCTAAATGTCCCATGCGTTTGCATAGTCTATGGGTATCAAAAGCGCCCATCATCGGATCTGGGCCAACCCGTCGTCCGTAACAGTCAAGCCATAATGCTGAGCGGGGCGGAATAAGCGCTAAGCCTTCATTGTCAAATTGCGCATTGGGTTTTGCAATGCCGGCGGCGTAATTCCACATCCATTTTAAGTTAGTCACTTTGCCGCCGACTTCATCAACTTGGTCATGTAATCTTCCGTCGCAAATTGGATCGCTGCCGTTAAGCATATTGTTAGGTGGCGTACCATATACTGGGTCCCACTCTTGGCGAACACGCGCTAGGTTGCCATTAATACCACCACAGGCAACTACGGTGTGCTCTGCTTGAAATTGAAACTCTCCACCGATATTTGTACCTGAGCAACCGGTAATATGGTTGTTTGTTTTAGTAAGTTCATTAACTCGATGGTCAAAATATAGGGTTAAATTTTTTGCGTATTGGTGATGTTGAAGTTTATCAATTAATGTTTGCACAACCCCTTGGCCGCAGCCCCAAGCAACATGATAGCGAGGCACAGAATTTCCTGGTTGAAAATCGCCGCGTTCAACCCAGTGCACAATAGGGAAAAAACTAATGCCGAGTGACTTCAACCAAAGATAGACTTCTTCATTACTGCGTTCAACATAGGCTTTCGCCCAAGCTTTTTGCCAAACATGTTGCTTGGAGAATTCTGCGGCTCTTAGCCAATCATTAAGCATTAACTCCGGTGAGTCGTTAACAAATAAACGCTTTTGCTCAGCAGTTTGGTTTAATAACATGCCGCCAAAAGCATTGTTGGCGAGCCCACCAAATTTTTCTTTTGGATTAGCATCGACCATGGTCACGCTTTTGCCGGCATTTAATAATTCTAACGCGGCACAAATACCTGCTAAACCTGCGCCAATAATAAGCACTTCACTTTTAGTTACAGCATTCATTTTTTTAAATCAACATTGAAGTTTGCATGAATAAAAAGGTCTATGTGGCCACGGGGACAATGATGAGCTGGTATATGTTAGACCAAACAAACAATGCTGCCACATAGACGTAAACGGGGTGGAACTAAACGATTAATCAATATTTGGGATATTTGACTGCTCACCTAAACCTTCGCCGCCTAGCCCTAAGTAACCGCCATCAACCGGTAAATCAGTACCAGTAATAAAGCTGGCTTCGTCGCTTAATAGAAAGACAACGGCGTTTGCTACTTCTTCTGGCTGACCGCAGCGGCGCAACATGTGGTATTTTCCCCAAATAGGATCGTATTTTTCTCTATTATAATCAGCGGCTTGATCAACCGCGTTTGTCCAAATCCAACCGGGGCTGACACTATTAATACGAATATTATTAATAGCTAAATCTAAAGCGGCACACTTGGTTAATTGGTTCACTGCGCCTTTAGCTGCGTTGTAGGTCCAACGATTGGGTTGGGCAATATGCGCAGAAATACTACTGATATTAACCACGCTACCGCCATTTTTTGCCATATGTTTTTGGCTGTGTTGGATCATAGTAGCAAAGGCGACAGGGCCAACAATAAGTGAACGCTGCCATTGTTCTCTGGAGGCATTTACGCCTTCTGCAATAAATGAAAAAGCGTTATTAACCAGTAAATCTATACCACCCATTTGTTTAACTGCAAAGCGACAAAGCTCAATACAAAAGCTTTCTTCTGACATGTCTCCTTTGATAAAGTGAACATCCGCCCCCTTAGCTTTTAGCTCTGTAAAGCATTCCAAGCCAATATCGTCCATATCACAAAAGGTAACACTGCAACCTTGTGCTAATAGTGCTTCAACCGTAGCCCTCCCAATGCCTTGACCGCCACCAGTAACTATCGCTTTTTTATTGTTTAATCCGCGCATATCAATTCCTAGTCTTGATCAAATTCTTGATAGTCAAAGTAGCCAAAATCAGCATGTAAGTTTTGGCCCGACAAGTCTTGACAAGCTAAGCCATAAAAAGCGCCGGTAAAACATGGATGAAAATGGCGTTCTGCATGCTCAACATAATCATCAGATAAAATTGAACCGTTTAAAACCGGTCCTAGTGCTTGCCAGTTAGGCTCACCATTAGTGTGCTCGGTTGCAAAGTAAAATTGCAAATCAGCACCGTTAAAGTCAGCTTTTAAATAAATCCTATCAACATTAGGTAGTTCAATCGGTTTGCCAATTGGGCAAGTTGTTTTATGATCATCACAGGTCAGAATGTTAATAAACTTTTTACCGGAATAGGCACCAAAATCGTCACCAGTAATATGAAGATAATGGTAATGAATCGTATTGTAGTAACACACTAATCCCGCCATTTGTTGGAAGTTTTCAGGTGAAAACTCAATGACTGTATGGGCGGTCGTGTGGTGAGCTTGTACACGCCTTGCAACCATGCTTTGGTTAAAACAAGAGCTTAAAGAGTCACGTCCGTATAAACGTAAATTACCCGGACGGTCAGTTTGGTTAACCCAATCTTGGCTCATTGGAATACGTAATGCTTGAAAGTTGATATCTATTTTTTCGCTATCAAACTTAATACGCTGGGGCGTCTTGGTAAACGTGTGCTCAGGTAAGCTCGGGGCTTCAACTTCTTTTCGAGCTGTTTTACCGCCACAGGCTAAATATAGCCAATCGTCATCTCGCCATTCTACTTTTTCAATGGCGGATTCACGCCCTGTAATACATCGACCTAACTTGGTTAAAGGTCTACCTGTTAGAAATACGGCATACCATTCACCAGTTTGTGTTTCAACAATGTCGCCATGCCCGGTTTTCTGAAGATAATTGTCACTGTCATATTTAGCTGTAATAATCGGGTTTTCAGGGTGTACTTCGTAAGGACCTAATATAGATTTTGAACGTGCTAAGGTCATGCAGTGCTCATAACTAGTACCGCCTTCTGCGGTCATTAAATAATAATAACCATTGCGTTTATAAATATGTGGTCCTTCAGTTCTTCCGTGCTCAGTACCTTCAAATATATAATGAATTTTCCCAACTAGCTTTTTAGTTTTTTTATCAAACTCTTGTAATACAACACCACCAAAAAATTTACGGTCGCGGTGATCCATTAACATATTCACATAATACGATTTACCGTCGTCGTCATGAAATAATGAAGAATCAAAGCCACTGGCGTTTAAAAACACGGGATCTGACCAAGGGCCGTTAATGTCAGTTGCGGTTACTAAATAATTAGGCGTATCTTTCCACTCACCATCAAAGCTTTTTACATTGGTATAAAGTAGATAAAAAATACCATCATGGTGCGTAATACAGGGTGCCCAAACGCCACATGAGTCGGGCACACCTTTCATATCGAGTTGCGAGACGCGATCTAGCGGGCGATTAATTAACTGCCAATTAATTAAATCTCTTGAATGATGAATTTGATAACCAGGAAACCATTCAAAAGTTGAGGTTACAATGTAATAATCGTCTTCAACCCTTAAAATACTTGGATCTGGATTAAAACCTCTCAAAATTGGGTTAATTATTTTACTCATAATATGCTCTGTTGTTGGTTCTTTTTAAGTGTATTTAGTTGCAAGATTTATTGTTTGGCTTTTTAATAGTCGCTAGATTGCAACCAGCGCTCAGTATTATTTACTTGTTCCAACCATTTGTTTTTTATGTATTCGTTGGCTTGTATGCGACTGTCGCCCCAATTACCACCGTTACAGCCTTCCTGACCTGCTGGTATACCGGGCTGACATTCCCACATGGCTTGCGTTTCCCAATGGGTGTTGATGTAGGCGACGGCGCGAATGACATTTTTATTTTCATTAATAAAGCCAAAATAAGGTTGGTACCAGTTTTCCCATATTTCTTTAGCGGTTACAGGCGTTTGTTGGTTTACTTGAATAAAGCTATGGGTAAGGGCTCCGGTACGGTAACCTTGGGGAGCTGACTCAGCTACCATCACGGGTTTATTATGCTTTATAGCAAAATTTAGTACCTTTTCTTGTGATTGAGCTGGTGTTGTTGGAGGCACATAATTCCATTGGGATAAATCACGATAGAATATTGACATGGCTACCCAGTCAACAACGTCATCGCCTGGATACCAATTTTCTAAATGATTAGTTTGGTTAAAGTCATAAATTGCATTACCGTAGCCGTCAGGCCAAGTCGCACTTTGCCAAACTGTAACTATATTGTCGGCATGTTGTGCCTTTATCGCGAGTGCTATTTTACGAAATGCTTTCTTGTATGTGGCTGGCGTATAACAATTCCAAGGACCGTCAAACTCATAACCAATACGTAAAAATACCTTACGAGGTGCCAATGACTTAAAGTGTTCAACCATAAAGTTTAATGTGTCGTCATATGCGCCATTGGCAATATTACTTTCGTGATTTTCTTGTTTGCAGTTATCTAGTGCTAAACCAACGGCTAGGGAAGCTCTGGGAGATTCAGCCAAAGTCTTTGGAAAATTCATTTCTCCCGATTGCCAGTCAGCTGGCGACAATACAGCAAACAAGGTTTTATTGATGTCATTGCTTTTAAGTTGCGTGTACAACGTAACACCTTCAATACTGTCTTCTGGGACTTCATTAATATAGGCGGAGATAGTGTCAGAGTCTTGACCTATAAAAAGCAAGGTTTTGTCACCGTCAGGGGTAAACTTGCCCTTGATAATTTTTTTCGTAGAGCTAGGTTGCTCGGTCAATTGGTTAGTATTTGATGATGAGCCATTGCAAGCAATGAGTGTGGCCGCAAGGCTAAGCATTGTTAGATTTGATATCAATCTCATTATTTTCACCTGTATAAAACATCCTTCTTGGTAGCGCTAACATATTCGTATTAAAAAAAACGTTTGTCAATGATAAAAACTAAAAGTATTAACAAAAGATAAGAATAGATAGTGTAATTGTGACTATTATTGAACGTTAAGCAAATACTTTATTTATTACTGAATATTTACCGTGGTTTGATATTCTTTTTACAATTTATGATATTGTTTTTTTGTGCGCTAGGTGGCTGTATTTTATGTATATTTTTACTTTTGTTTTCTGTTTTATTTATCATGCTTAAAAGTTTTATTGTTTAATTTGCTTGTTTTTAAAAAAGCTAAATGATAGCGTTAACATGAATTTGATATTTAACTGTCTGTTCAACTAAAATAATATAATACCTTTGGGGGAGAAAATGAAAACATTTAAAAAGTCTCAAATAGCGACAAGTCTTGCTGTTGCTTTAAGTGTCGGTGCAGTGTCTTTAGTGCAAGCACCACTGGCCAATGCAGCCGAAGTAGATGATAAAGCTGAAGAACAAGTAGAAGTTATAGAAGTGCGTGGTATTCGTTCGTCGGTGATTCGTGCTATGGACTTGAAACGTTCATCAAGTGGCGTTATGGACGCAATTTCAGCTGAAGATATTGGTAAAATGCCAGATACTAACTTAGCTGAGTCATTACAACGTATTCCTGGTGTATCAATTGACCGAGCTAATAACGAAGGTAACCAAATTACTGTTCGTGGTTTTGGTCCTAGCTTTAACATGGTGACGTTAAATGGCCGTGTTATGCCTTATGCTGCTTCACCAAAACAAGATACCGTAGGTAGTGGCACACAAGCTCGTGCATTTAACTTTGCCGAGATTTCTTCTGAATCAGTAAGTGGCGTAGAAATATATAAAACGGCCAATGCTGAACAAGCATCAGGCGGTATAGGTGCAACCGTAAATATTACTTCAGCACGCCCTTTTGATTACGACGGTTTTAAAGCTGTTTATTCTGTTAAAGGTGTCATGGATACTTCTAATGAAGTAGGTGATGATATTACTCCTGAACTTTCAGGTATGTTGTCAAGCAAGTTTTTAGACAATAAGTTGGGGGTTCTTGTTGCTTATTCTCATGCTCAACGTGATTCACGCGAAGCAATGGCAACTTCTGATGGTTGGTTAAGACAAGGTCCTGCGTGTGAACAAGGTTACACAACATCGCAGTGTCCTGGTTTAGGTGCTGAAATCGACGATAGTGCGATTGATACTTCCAAAAATCCAGATTCGTATTTATGGCGTGCGCAAAACTATAATATGGATGTTTCAGATCATAGCCGTACTCGTCAAAATGGTCAGGTTGTTGTTCAGTTTGCGCCAACAAAAGATCTTGTTTTCACTGCTGACTATGTAATGTCACGCTTTGAAGATGAAGTTGAACGTCATCAAGTTGCTCACTGGTTTGGTAACTGGGTAGGTGGTATTACTGACGCAAATGGTACGGTTGTTAAAACAACCAGTGGTGCTGGTGGTACAGACTTTATTGGGTATCACGATAGAATTGAAACGAATACTGATTCAATTGGTTTTAATGCAGATTGGCAAATCACTGATACTTTCAAAGCAAGCTTTGATTACCATCATTCAACTGCGCATGCGCAACCAGATGGTTTGTTAAGTGATAAAGCGGTTTTATTGTCTAACTCAGACTTTACTTGTCAAGGCCCTGGGACTGCCTGTTACTTTGGTGGGTATGATATTGATTATAGCCAAGGTACTGATATTCCAGTATTAGGCGCGCCAGTGCCAATTGTTGATTCTTCAGGTTTCTACCCTGGTGCGAACATTGATTTAAACGGTCGTGATCACGCAAACGCTGACCCATACGATCCGCAAATGGTGACAGGTAACTTAGCAATTGGTCGTGGTAATGAAGCCGAAAACACTATTGATCAATGGCAGTTAGATTTTGTTTGGATTAACTCAAATGATGATGCACTTTCCAGTATCAGTTTTGGTTTAGGCCAACAAGCGTACGAATATGACACTACATGGCGCTTCCATCAAACTACCATTAACCAGTTAGTACTTGGTGACGCGGTCAGTCGTGTTAGCACAGATGGTTTATTAACGGGTTTTAGTGGTTCAGAAACATTATTCCCATATTACATGGACTTTAATGTAGATGAAGTTTATCAACAAATTGAAAATGATATAGGCATCACATATAACCCAGATACTTATAACAGTATTGAAGAAGATACGCTTCATGCATACTTCCAAATGGAATTTGATTCTGAATTTGCTGGCTTTCCTGTAGGTATAGTTGCCGGTTTCAGATATGAAAAAACAGATACAACAGGTAGCACAAACCAAGATACGGTAACGCATCTACGTTATATGAGCCTTACTGAGTTACGCCCACAATATACGGGTGAAAACTATGCGGTAACAGAATTCGATGGTAGCTACGACGTATTTTTACCTAACTTAAACGTCAATGTTGAGTTAACTGATGACATTTTGGTTCGTGCTGCATACGGTCGAAGTATTACCCGTAGTGATTTAGTTGCACTTCGTCCTGCTGCTGTAATTGCTAACTCACGTCCTGGTGGTCCATACCTTTCTTACCAAGGCAATGCTGAACTACTTCCTTACGAATCAGATAATATCGATTTATCAGTAGAATGGTATTATGACGAAGGCAGTTATTTATCAGCAGCTTATTATAAGAAATGGGTAGGTAACTATATTTCAAATAGTACGACAACGGGTGCGTTTTATAACGACAAAGGTGAGGCATTAACAGAACCAAGTGTTAATCCAACTGATTACGGTTGTCCGGCAAATGGTGATGCAACTAACCCGGCTTGTTTAAGTCAGCAACCAGGTCAGCCTGAAATTGTTTGGCAAATCACTACACCTGAAAACGCTGAAGATGCAGAAGTTTCAGGTATAGAACTTGCTGTTCAACACTTATTTGGTGAAAGTGGCTTTGGTATTCAAGCAAACGCCACGTTTGTTGACGGTGATGTTGAATATGATGTTTACGATGTATCTGAACAACTTGCACTATTAGGTTTAAGTGACTCAGCTAACTTTGTAGCGTTCTACGACAGAAATGGTTTACAAGCACGTATTGCTTATAACTGGCGTGATGAGTTCTTGCTAGCGACTGACCAATTACGCGCTCCAGATGAGCCAGTATTTACTGAAGAGTACGGCCAATGGGATGCAAACATTAGCTACGACGTTATGCCTGAACTAAGTGTTTTTGTTGAAGCAATCAACATTACTGGTGAAGACTCTCGTCAACACGGCCGATTTGAAAATCAACTCGTAGGTGTTCAAGAATATGAAGCGCGTTATAACATTGGTATTCGTGGTAGTTTCTAAGCTTATTTTAAGTTAACGATAACTACGCTTTTATAGTGGCCATCTACATTCACTGTTGATGGCCACTACATAATTATTTGTATTATTCACGGAAATTTTTATGTCAAAACCAGCTAGAACAAGGATACAAGATGTTGCAGAGCACTCAGGTGTATCTTCAATGACAGTGTCTCGTGTCTTAAATCAAGATACTAAAGTCAGTGAAAAGACCCGTATCAAAGTTCTTAGCTCTGTAAAGACGTTAAAATATCGTCCTAATGTATCTGCTAGGCGTTTAGCCAGTAGCAAGTCGTTTTTTTTAGGATTATTGTATGACAACCCGAGCGCGTCTTATGTCAGTCAATTTTTGTTAGGTGCTTTAAAGCAATGTCGACAAAAAGGCTATCACCTTATTATTGATGAAACTGGTGATGATAAACAAGCCAGTTTAAATTCTGTTAATGACCTTATCAATATTACTCAAGTTGATGGCATGATTTTATTGCCTCCTGTATGTGACTGTGAAGATATTGTCGATTTACTAAAAAAAAGTAACATTCCTTTTGTTCGCGTCGCACCTGATAGGGAACTAAACGCGTCTCCCTATATTTGTATGGATGATTACCAAGCTGCGTTCGAGGTTACTGAAAAACTTATCAAGCAGGGCCACCAAAAAATAGCCCATATTATTGGAGATGCTAAACAAGGTGTAAGTCGCTTACGCTATCAAGGTTATTTGGATGCGCTGCGCTCAAACCAGATTAATGTGCCGCCTGAATACATTGAACAAGGTAGTTTTACTTATAAGTCAGGTTTGATGGCTGCAAAAAAACTATTAAACCTTAAGGATAAACCAACTGCCATTTTTGCAGCTAATGACGATATGGCAGCAGCTACCATTTCAGCAGCCCATATGAACGCTATTGATGTACCTAATCAACTGGCTGTGATTGGGTTTGATGACACCCAGTTGGCGACAACAGTGTGGCCAAACATTTCTACAGTTCGTCAACCTATTGAAGAGATGTCTGAATTAGCAATTGAATTGTTGGCATCTGGCAAGCTTAGTGATTTATCTAAAATTAAAGCTAGCGATATTAGAAATGTGCTTAGTTTTGAAGTCATTGAGCGAGAATCAAGCCTAAAAAAAGTTAACAAATAAATGTATAAACCTATGCAAGAATTACTTATCGATACTCAATCACCCCTATTGAAAAATAATTTCACTTTTGGTGTTGCAACCTCAGCCTATCAAATTGAAGGTAGTACCACTGTCGAAGGTAAAGTTGACTCTATTTGGGATGTATTTTGCCGCCAAGAAGGAGCTATCGCTAATAGCGACTCAGGTGAAATCGCGTGTGACCACTTTAATCGCTGGAAAGAAGATATTGCTTTGATGAAGTCGTTAAACATTGAAGCTTATCGTTTATCCATTTCATGGCCGCGCGTCATTAGTTCAATTGATAGAGAAATAAACCAACAAGGGCTGAACTTTTATCAACAAATAATTGATTGTTTGATTGAGCAGGGCATTAAACCCTATATCACCTTATATCACTGGGACTTACCTCAATATTTGCAAGATATTGGTGGTTGGCAAAACCGAAAAACGGCAGAAGAATTTGCTTTTTATGCTGATATTGTTAGTCAGTTTTTTGGTGACAAAATTGTCGCTTACGCAACGTTTAATGAACCCTGGGTAACAAGTTTTCTCGGTCATTTACATGGTATTCATGCCCCGGGATTACAATGTCGAAAAGCTACCTATCATAGCGTGCATCATCAATTATTAGCACATGGTTTGGCTTTACCGCTATTGAGAAAAAATGCCCCTAACAGTCAACATGGTATTGTATTAAATGGTGGGCCTAGTCAAGCAGCAACAGATAGTTTTAACGATAAATATGCAGCCAATATCGCTTACCAAGAACAGTGGGATTTATTTTTATCCCCACTAATGTCAGGTTGTTACCCTGATACTTTACTTGAACTTTACCAAAATTATTTACCTAAAAATTACCAGGAAGATTTGCTGATAATAAAGCAAACTGTTGATTATATCGGCGTAAATTATTATACCCGAAATGTGGTTCAATCTGCTACACCAGTAATGAGCAACCAATATACTTGCTACGAAAACGCTGAAGCTACTGAGTTTGAAAAAACAGCTATGGGTTGGGATGTCTATCCGCAAGGATTGAAAATGACTATTGACAAAATTTGTCAAGACTATCAGTTGCCTGCAATTATGATTATGGAAAATGGGGCCGCTTTTGACGACAAAGTTACTCCTCAAGGTGTCGATGACCCGCGTCGAGTTCAGTATTTCAAAGCACATTTAGCTGTTGTAAGCCAACTGGTTATCTCAGGCATTAATATTTCAGCCTATTTTGCTTGGAGCTTTTTAGATAACTTTGAATGGGCAGAAGGTTACAACAAGCGTTTTGGTTTAGTTCATGTTGACTTTGAATCACAACAAAGAACGATCAAACGCAGTGGAATTGCATATGGCGATATGTTGGCTTTTAAGCATCAACTAAGAGGTGATAAATAATGAAAAATTTAACGCTTCTGTGCGATAGCCAATGTGAATTAGGTGAAGGTCCAATTTGGCATGCAATAGAACAACGTATTTATTGGGTTGATATTATTGGCAAGCGTTTACACTCGGTAAAGCTTGACGGTAGCGACCATCAAACTTGGCAATTTGATAGTGAAATTAGTAGTATCAATTGCCGTGCTCAAGGAGGCTTTATTGTCACTTTGCGTGAAGGGTTTGCTTTGTTAGAGCTATCTAGTGGCTTACTTACGCCTATTGCTAGCCCTGAATCAGACATCATTAATAATCGTTATAACGATGCAAAAATTGACGTTTTTGGTGAGCTATGGGCAGGCACTATGGATGATAATGAACAGTTGAAATCAGGTGCTCTATATAAACTTGATGCTCAGCTGCAGTGGCAAATAATCGATACTGGCTATTGCATCACTAATGGTCCCGCCTTTACTAAAAATAATGCTGTTTTGTACCACACCGATACGTTAAAACGCGTGATTTATAAAATCTTTTTAGATCAACATCGCCAAATTACCAGCAAGCAAGTATTCATTAATATTCCAGAGCAAGATGGATATCCCGATGGTATGAATGTCGATAGCGAAGGCAATTTATGGGTATGTCATTTCGCTGGTGGCAAAGTGGTTAAATACAGTGAAGCGGGACAAAGGTTGACTGAATATCAATTCCCTGTATCAAACATTACCAGCTGTACTTTTGTTGGCGAAAACCTTAACCGAATGGTATTCACCACAGCGAAAAAATGTTTGAGCGATGAACAGCTGGCTAAGGAGCCACAAGCAGGTGGTTTATTTATCGCGACAGCTGACGCCAGCGGTATCGCTGTACCACCTTTTGCAGGTTAGTTACACAATATTTAAATAGAGTTAATTGCTTAGGGGAACGCATGAACGACACTGCATCTTTAGTGGTGAAATATTTGCCAGAAGATCAATTCACTGGCCTATTAATAGGCAGAGTTTGGCATACAGATAAGTCTGGTATTACAGGTCCTTCACCTGTACTGATAAAAGCTGACGGTGTATATAGTTTAACGACCATTGCGCCAACGATATCAGAACTATTAGAAAATACAGCTTTAGCTGATTTATCTGTAAATCACACACTAGAAAAAATAGGTTCAGTTGAAAATATATTGCTTAATACGGTGTCGAAAAAGACGGATACCAGCCAAGCATATTTTCTGGCGCCAATTGATACTCAGGCAATTAAAGCCTGTGGTGTTACATTTGTTTGTAGCATGGTCGAACGAGTCATTGAAGAAAGCGCGGGCGGCGATGCCAGAAAAGCTAATCAGCTTCGCGAACAATTATCGAAAACGCTTGATGTTGACTTCAGAGAAATTGTGCCTGGGTCAGAACAAGCTATGCAGCTAAAAGCCGTGTTAATTGAACAAGGTTTATGGTCGCAATATCTTGAAGTGGGCATAGGGCCTGACGCTGAAGTGTTCACTAAATCTCAGCCTTTATCATCTGTTGGTCTTGGCGATGAAATTGGCATTCACCGCAATTCTTCTTGGAATAACCCTGAACCTGAAGTGGTGCTTATCGTAAACAGTCAAGGTGATATTTTAGGTGCTACTTTGGGTAATGATGTTAATTTGCGTGACATTGAAGGACGTAGTGCTTTATTGCTAGGTAAGGCAAAAGATAATAATGCTTCATGCAGTATTGGGCCTTTTATTCGTTTGTTTGACCAAAGTTTTACGCTTGATGATGTACGAACAATGACGGTGAATTTATCGATTCAAGGTACAGAAGGTTTTGTTATGCAAGACCATAGTGACATGAAAGAAATTAGCCGCGATGTAACAGATTTAGTTAAACAAACACGTAATAGCAGCCACCAATACCCAGACGGTATTGCGTTATTTACCGGAACTCTATTTGCACCCACTCAAGATCGTGGCGATAAAGGGGCCGGCTTTACTCATCATATCGGTGACAAAGTATCGATTTCTTCAAGCAAATTAGGCTGTCTGGAAAATACGGTTAATTATAGCAACGTTATAACACCGTGGACATTTGGTACTAATGCACTAATGAAAAACTTAAGTGCAAGAAAACTGCTTTAGGTACGTATTTTCTGTATATCAATAATTAAATTAATTTAGGGTTAAGCTATGACAATTCAACAAGAAAATAACCAAGTTAAAAAGAACTACATTAATGGCAAGTGGGTGCCAAGTGAGCGCTATTCAACAAATATTAACCCGTCAAACCTTAATGAGGTTATTGGTTATTTTAGCGAAGCGAATAAACAAGATGCGCTAGATGCAATAATGGCAGCTAAAGATGCAACAGCTATTTGGGCGGGAACGGGTATACAACAACGTAGTGACATACTTGATAACATTGGTAATAAAATTCTTAGTCGACAAGTTGAATTAGGTGAGCTACTTGCACGTGAAGAAGGGAAAACTAGGGCTGAAGCAATGGGCGAGGTTCACCGTGCTGGTTCTATTTTTAAATTTTTTGCGGGTGAAGTATTAAGGCAATCAGGCGAAGCAATTGACTCAGTAAGGCCAGGTGTTAGCGTCACTACTACGCGTTCACCTGTTGGAGTTGTTGGTATTATTACGCCTTGGAACTTCCCAATTGCAATTCCTGCATGGAAAATTGCACCAGCACTTGCCTATGGCAATACAGTAGTATTCAAACCGGCTGAATTGGTACCTGCGAGTGCCCACGCACTGGCTGAAATTATTGTTGAAGCAGGTGTGCCAGCAGGGGTATTTAACCTTGTGATGGGGGAAGGCAAAGTTGTTGGTGATATCTTAGTTAAACATAAAGATGTTAAAGCAATAACCTTTACCGGTTCAGTAAATACCGGCCGTGCTATTGCCGTTGAAGCGGTAAAGAATATGAAAAAGATTCAACTAGAAATGGGAGGGAAAAACCCAGCAATAGTGCTTGATGATGCCGATATTGATCTTGCGGTTGAAACTTGTGTGCAAAGTGCTTTTTATTCAACTGGCCAGCGTTGCACCGCGTCAAGTCGTATTATTGTCACTGCCGGTATTCATGATAAATTTGTAAAAGCGATGCAAGAGCGAATGAGTAAAATTACGGTTGGCGATGCGTTAAGTGAATCAACTGATATTGGTCCTGTGGTTGATGAAAAACAATTAGTACAAAACTTAGCTTATGTAGAAATAGGTAAAGCTGAAGGTGCAGAACTGGTATGTGGAGGTGAAAAACTTACGCTTGCGAAAACTGGTTTTTATATGTCACCGGCGTTATTTATTAATACCACCAATGATATGCGTATTAACCAAGAAGAAATTTTTGGTCCAATTGCTACGATCATTAAAGTGAAAGACTACCAACAAGCCTTGGCTGTGGCTAATGATAGTGAATTTGGTTTATCTGCAGGTATTTGTACCACTTCACTAAAATATGCCAAGCATTTTCAAGAAAATATTCAAGCGGGCATGACCATGGTAAATTTGCCAACCGCGGGTGTTGATTATCATGTACCGTTTGGCGGCACTAAAGGTTCTTCATACGGTTCTCGCGAGCAAGGCAGTTATGCGAAAGAATTTTATACAACTGTTAAAACTTCATATTTAAGCGCCTAGTTAACTTTTATCGAGTGTACCAATGGTGGGTGATTATTCGCCATTTAACCATTAAAAAATGAAGGAAAGTCTTAACTATGCTGAATTACAAGTAAATATGAAGCTTAAAGCAACTTTTACATGATATCGCTATCAGTATTTGTTACAGTTACATTACTGTAAAGATTGATTTTTAGGACAAATTTAGTTTATGGCTAGCCCTAAACGTGCTCGAATTCAAGATGTTGCTGAAAAAGCGGGCGTCTCGAATATGACGGTATCTCGAGTATTAAACAACGATGTAAAAGTCAGTGACGAAAAACGTTCCTTGGTGATGGACGCTGTAAAGGCCCTCAACTATCGCCCTAATGTTTCCGCTCGTCGCTTGGCAAGTAATAAATCTTTTTTTATTGGTTTATTATATGTTGATCTTGATACGTCTTATGTCAGTAAGTTTTTATTACGTGGTTTAAAAAGTTGTCGCTTAACCGGTCATCATTTAGTGGTTGATGAAATTGATGACGATATTGACAAGTCTATCGCTTCAGTAAAAGAGTTAATTGATGTCACACAAGTCGACGGACTTATTTTATTACCACCAATATGTAACGACGAAAAACTGCTTAATATGTTGCAGCAGGCTAATGTGACGTTTGTTCGTATAGCGCCTGATACCCAACTTAATCTATCACCTTACATTTGTATGGACGATTACCAAGCCAGTTTTGAAATGACTGAATTATTAATTAAAAAAGGTCATACCAAAATAGGGCACATTATTGGTAACCCCAATCAAGGGGTGAGTCGTTTACGATATCAAGGTTATTTAGATGCGCTGCGCTCTAATCAAATAAATGTACCTCCAGAATATATTGAACAAGGATATTTTACTTACGACACAGGTTTAGCGGCCGCTAAAAAAATATTGTCGTTAGAAGATAGACCAACCGCTATTTTTGCTGCCAATGATGAAATGGCGGCAGCAGTAATTTCAGCTGCAAATCTTAACCGTATCTCTGTACCAGATAATTTGGCAGTTGTTGGCTTTGATGATGGACATTTAGCGGTAACCGTATCTCCGAGTTTAACCACGGTTAAACAGCCTATTCAAGCTATGGCAGATCTAGCTATTGAAATTATCGCATCGGGTAAGTTTAATGACTTGGCAAAAGCCAATAGTCGAGAGTTTCGAAATGTACTCGACTTTGAAATTGTTGAGCGTGACTCAACCAAAGCAGAATTTAAATAGTCAGTGCTGAACTATTGCGGACTATTTGCTTAAGACAGTAATTCTAGCGAATACAAATATAAGCGCTAATAAGAGAAAAAAAGAGATAATCACTAAGTGGTTATCTCTTTTTTCATTTTTGCTTTTTATTTTTTCAGTGCAAATTATTTAGGGCTAATTGTCGTGTTTGACTAACTGATAGCTGATAACCGTTTTAAGTGGTTGGTCTCTATCGGTAAAATGAAACGGGAATTGAGGCTCATTTGGGCTATTTGGACAAAACTGAGGTTCTAAACAAATACCGGCAAATGGCTTAAATGGTTCACTTAAAAACTTGCCATTGTAGACTTGAATCGCAGGGTAATTTGAACTCACCAATAAGCTAAGCTTTTTGTCACTACTGGTTAAACTCGCTTGTTTTGCCTTAACGTTAGACAAGCTAGTATCTTGCTCACTAACAACAAAGTTGTGATCTAACATCATGCAGTTGTCATCATCAGATACTGCTTTTTGCGTGGTAAAATCAAAGTCAGTATTTTGCACCGGGGCAATTTCTCCAGTTGGAATGGCTTGATCATTAACCGGCGTATAATGCTGAGCTTGAACCGTTAACCAATGCAAATGATCACTGCTTTGTTCATTTAAATTAAAATAAGGGTGCGATGTTGGTCCAATTGCCACTTGTGCTGAGCTGTTAATCGTAAATTCAATGATCAGCTCACTTTGCTCAGTTAAGCTGTAGCTAACTTCTGCGTATATCTTGCTAGGGTAACCGTTAAAATTACTTGGCAAGCTTAACGAAAATACAATTTGCTCGTCGCTATGTTTTAAACACTGCCAACATTGATCTGCAAATGCGCCATTGCCGCCATGTAAGTGATTGTCACCCTCATTAGCCAGCAACTTAACAAGTTGACTGTCAGTTTTATAGCTTGAGTTAGCAATTCTGTTGGCATAAGGGCCAGCAACTGCGCCAAGATAACAAGTATCTTGTCGGTAGTCTTCTAGGCTGTCGTAGCTTAGTAGTACGTTTCTATCTTGGGTGTTCAGTTTGGTTTTCCATTGAATTAACCTTGCGCCATAATTGCTCAAGGTTATTTCATCACCTTGCGCATTGCGCAAGGTGTAGCTAATTAAATCAGTCATTGTTTAGGTGCTTTTTACTGCGTAAATAATAAGCCATTAAGCCTTTAGTGGAACTGTCGTGGTGACTATTTACTTTGTTATCATTAAGTTCGGCTTCGATATTATTCGCTAAGCCTTTCCCTAACTCAACCCCCCATTGGTCAAATGAACAAATTTCAAGCAAAATGCCTTGCGTAAAAATCTTATGTTCATAAAGTGCAATTAAACTACCTAGGCTGCGCGGTGAAATACGTTCCATTAAAATAGTGTTAGTAGGACGGTTACCTTTGTGTACTTTATGTGGGGCAACTTTATTAATGTAATCTGGCGTTCGGCCCTTTGCTTTTAAATCGTCACGCACTTGTTTTTCGTCTACACCTTGCATTAACGCTTGTGTTTGCGCAAAAAAGTTTGCCATTAAAGTTTGATGGTGCCCTTTAACTGGGGTAACGCTTTCAATCGAACCGATAAAGTCAGCGGGAACAACATTGTTGCTTTGATGTAAATATTGATAAAACGCATGTTGGCCGTTAATACCTAGCTCGCCCCAAATAGAAGGAACAGTAGGGTAGTCAATTGCTTCACCATGCCAGTTAACCGATTTACCATTACTTTCCATTTCCGCTTGTTGGAGGTAAGCCGATAGCATATGCAGTGATTGATCGTACGGCAAAATAGCTTGCGATTGCGCGCCTAAAAAGGTGCAGTTCCACAAACTTAACAACGCAAGAATTACCGGCGCATTTTGTTCTAGTGGCGCTTCACAAAAATGTTGGTCAATATCGTAAGCACCTTGCAATAATTCGATAAACGGTTCAAAGCCTAGATCGAGTGCAATGGGCAAACCGATGGCAGACCATAGTGAAAATCGACCGCCAACCCAGTCCCACATATCAAAAATATTTTCTTCTTTGATACCAAAAGCTGTGGCGTTTTCTTTATTTGAAGAAACTGCAACAAAGTGTTTACCAATAGCTGACTGATCGAATGACGAAGACACCAACCACTTCATTGCTGTTTTAGCGTTGGTCATGGTTTCTGTGGTGGTAAAGGTTTTACTTGAAACAATGAATAAGACTTTTTCTGGGTTCAGTGGTCTTAATACGTTGGCAATTTGCGTACCATCGACATTCGAAACATAGTGAACATTAATACTATTGTCACTGTATTGTTTTAATGCTTCGGTCACCATTTGCGGGCCCAGGTTTGAGCCACCAACGCCAATATTGACCACATCGGTAATGCGCTTTCCTGAATAACCTTTCCAGTGACCTTGGCGCACTTTTTCAGAAAATGCTTTCATCTTCATTAGTGTTTGCTGAACTTCTTGGTTGAGGTCTTCGCCGTCAAGTTCAAAGCTTTGATTACCTTGGTTGCGCAAAGCAACATGAAGAACCGCACGTTCCTCGGTGCGGTTAATGCGCTCACCGGCAAACATTTTATCGCGCCAAGCTTCAAGCTCACACTCGTTAGCAAGGTCGATTAAGTTTGACATGGTTTCTTTGCCAATTAAGTTTTTTGAGTAATCAAGCATAAAAGGCTTGAGCTTAATTGAAAATTGCTCAAAACGTGCTGGATTTTCACTAAACAAGTCACTCATGTGTTTTTGTTTCATCTCTTTTGCATGTGTAACAAGCGTTTGCCAGCTTTTTAATGAAGTTCTCGATTGCATGTTATTTTCCTAGTTAGCTATATTAGTGATGATTAGTGCTGATTTTTGTTAATAGTCGCTAATGTGGTTTGAACAACATTATCAACCGTAAAGCCAAAATGTTTAAGTAATTCACCACCTGGGGCTGACTCACCAAAAGAGCTCATGCCAATAATCGCGCCTGCTCGGCCAACATACTTGTGCCAATAATCGACATGGGCAGTTTCAATCGCAACAATGGTTTGCACCTGAGTTGGCAATACGCTTTCTTGGTATTGTGCAGATTGTTGGTCAAATACATTGGTACTTGGCATAGAAACCACACGAATGTTTTTGCCTTGCTCGCTTAATACTTTAGCGGCATCTACGGCTAAGCCAACTTCTGAGCCTGTGGCAATGATAATTGCGTCAGGAGTGGCTGAAACATCAGCACAATCAACTAAAACATAACCGCCTTTTTCAATATTGCCTACTTGCTCAGTATCGCGCTGTTGATGCGGCAAACCTTGACGACTAAAAATTAACGCGCTTGGGCCGTTTTGTTTTTCTATGGCTGCTTTCCAAGCAACCGCTGACTCAACCGCATCACATGGGCGCCATGTGGTTAAATTTGGCGTCATGCGTAAGTTTGCTAGCTGTTCAATCGGTTGATGGGTTGGTCCGTCTTCGCCTTGGCCAATCGAGTCATGGGTATAAACAAAAATATTTTGAATGCCCATTAAGGCAGACATACGCACGGCATTACGCGCATATTCCATAAACATTAAAAATGTTGCGCCGTAGTTAATAAAGCCGCCATGAAGTGATAAGCCGTTCATAATGCCGCTCATACCAAATTCACGTACGCCGTAAAATAAATAGTTACCGTCGGCATCTTCAGCTGAAATACCTTTTGAGCCTGACCATAAAGTTAAGTTAGAGCCGGCTAAATCGGCTGAGCCACCAAGTAATTCAGGAAGTAGTGAGCCAAAGACTTCAATCGCATTTTGCGAGGCTTTACGGCTAGCAATATTTTGCCCTTGCTGCTGGCAAAGCTTGATGTATTGATCCGCTTTTTCAGTAAATTGCTCGGGTAACTTTCCGTCGATCACGCGGCGAGTAAATTCAGTAGCTAATTCAGGGTATTGCGCTTGATAATCGGTAAAAAGAGCCTGCCATTTTGACTCAGCTTGGTTGCCTTTTTCATTTGCGTCCCAGCCTTGATAAACCTCTTGTGGAATGTCAAACGGGGCATGTGGCCAATTTAAAAATTCTCTGGCTGCGGCAATTTCTACGTCGCCTAATGGCGCGCCATGACAGTCGTGCGAGCCTGATTTGTTTGGCGAACCAAAGCCGATAGTGGTTTTACAACAAATCATCGTTGGTTTGTCGGTTATCGCTTTTGCTTGTTCGATAGCGGCGTTAATGGCAACCGGATCATGACCGTCAACATCGCTGATCACATGCCAGCCATAGGCTTCGAAACGGGCAGGGGTATTGTCGGTAAACCACCCTTCAACTTCGCCATCGATAGAAATGCCATTGTCATCCCAAAACGCGATTAGCTTGCCTAAACCGAGAGTGCCCGCTAATGAACATACTTCGTGCGAAATACCTTCCATTAAACAGCCATCGCCTAAAAAGCAGTAGGTGTAATGGTCAACAATAGCAAAATTGTCACGGTTAAAATGTGCGGCTAAGGTTTTTTCGGCAATCGCCATACCAACGGCATTTGAAATACCTGCGCCTAGTGGACCAGTAGTCGTTTCAACACCTACGGTGTAACCATATTCTGGGTGGCCGGGGGTTTTTGAATGAAGTTGTCTAAATTGTTTTAATTCATCAATAGGTAAGTCGTAGCCGCTCAAATGTAGTAGCGAATAAATTAACATTGAACCATGGCCGTTACTCAGAATAAAGCGATCTCTGTCTGACCAGTTTGGGCTTGATGGGTTATGTTTTAGGTGATCATTAAATAATACTTCTGCAATATCTGCCATGCCCATAGGAGCACCTGGGTGACCAGATTTTGCTTGTTGAACTGCGTCCATTGTAAGTGCGCGAATAGCATTAGCGAGATGCTGCCTTGAAGACGTCATTATGATTTCCTTTGTAGTTGGTAATTCGTGTTGTTATTTTAAAAGCCAACGGCAGGGAATGCGCCGTTGGCTGAATGTGCAGTTGATTAAATATTGCATTGGTAAATATTCATGAGTTTGCACTGTGTTTTTATTTCGTATATTTGGCAAATGGGTCTGTAACATTTACGGCTTAAATAAGCTCGGCGACCATTTGCTCTAAAATATTTTGATCTTTGGCAAAATTACGAATACCTTCCGACAGTTTTTCAACCGCCATCGCATCTTCATTATGCTGCCATGCAAAGCTTGCTTCTGTTAGCGCGGTTAATGCATCGCGTGATTGGCCTTTGATTTTGCTAGCATCTAATTTGGTTTCAAGCTCACCTTGCGTTTCTTGTAATTGAGTCAGTAACGCGGGTGAAATGGTTAATAAATCACAACCGGCAAGTTCAATAATTTCTGAGGTGTTTCTAAAGCTTGCGCCCATAACCACGGTACTGTAGTCGTAGGTTTTGTAGTACTCATAGATGCGAGTAACCGATTGCACGCCGGGATCATCTGCGCCAATAAAGTCTTTTCCTGTTGGTGCTTGCGCTTCTTTAGCCTTATACCAATCTAAAATTCGACCAACAAAAGGCGAAATTAAGGTAACATTTGCTTCGGCGCAGGCAACGGCTTGCGCCATTGAAAATAGTAAGGTTAAGTTACAAGCAATGCCTTCTTTTTCTAGTTGCTCGGCGGCTTTTATGCCTTGCCAAGTCGAAGCGAGTTTGATTAATACGCGATCTTTACTGATACCGGCGGCTTGATAAAGGGCAATTAATTTACGACCTTTTTCAATGCTTGCTTGGGTGTCAAACGACAATCTGGCATCAACTTCTGATGAAATGCGCCCTGGAACATGTTTAAGTATTTCACAGCCAAAATTGACAATCAGTTGGTCGCAGACATCATCAATATCGATCTGACCGTTTTTGCGAGATTTTACGATAGCATCATCAATTAAGTGATTGTATTGCGGTAGTTTTGCCGCTTGTAAAATCAACGAAGGGTTAGTGGTAGCATCTACCGGGTTTAACGCTTTGATGGAGTCAACATCGCCGCTGTCAGCCACAACTTTAGTGACCTTTTTTAATTGTGCTAATAAATTCATTGGGGGTAACCTAGAGTGACAGTAATTAAAGACTGCCAATAATCGCTAGGATTTATTGGCAGTTAAAGCATCGGTTTAAGTTAACGTTAAATTAAGATTAAAATTAAATTAAACGTAACGGTTAACAATGTTTTCTAGTAGCTCTTGGCGACCAGATTCTTGTTTTGGATCGATTTTTTCTTCAAGTACTAATTTAGACAAGCTTTCTAAGCTGTGATCACCAGACATTATGCTTTGGCCTAATTCACCTTTCCAACCGGCATAACGTTCTTTAACAAAGTCAGATAATGGTGCATCTTCAATTAACTTAGCCGCGTTAAGTAAGGCTTTAGCCATAGTGTCCATGCCGCCAATGTGACCAATGAATAAATCATCACGCTCACATGATTGACGACGAAGTTTAGTATCAAAGTTGAAACCACCTGTGTCTAAACCACCGGCTTTTAAAATTTCATACATCACTAAGGTACATTCTGCTACGTCGTTCGGGAATTGGTCGGTATCCCAACCGTTTTGCATGTCGCCACGGTTAGCATCAACACTACCCATAATGCCTTCAGCACAAGCAACTGCGATTTCATGATGGAAACTATGACCGGCAAGTGTTGCATGGTTAGCTTCAATGTTGACATGAACTTCACCAGCGATGCCGTGCTTGTGTAAGAAACCAGCAACGGTAGCCGTATCGTAATCGTATTGATGCTTAGTCGGCTCTTGAGGCTTAGGTTCAATTAATAACTTACCTTTGAAACCAATTTTATGTTTGTGCTCGATAACCATTTTAAGGAAACGTGCGTATTGCTCGCCTTCTTGTGCAAGGTCTGTATTTAATAACGTATCGTAACCTTCACGACCACCCCAAAGTACGTAGTTTTCGCCGCCTAAACGGTGCGTTACTTCTAAGGCATGTTTTACTTGCGCTGCAGCGTAAGCGTATAAATCAGGGTTCGGGTTAGTTGAACCACCGGCACAAAAACGTGCATTTGAGAATAAGTTCGCAGTACCCCATAACAGCTTAATGCCGGTACGCTTCATTTCTTTTTCAAAAATACCAACGATGTGATCAACATTGTCGTGGAATTCTTGTAATGACTCGCCTTCAGGTGCAATGTCTGCATCGTGGAAACAAAAGTAAGGTACACCTAATTTTTCAAAAAATTCAAAGGCAACTTTTGCTTTTTGCTCAGCAAGCTCTAATTGGTTACCTGTCGCTGAAATCCAAGGACGCTCAAATGTACCCGCGCCAAAAATGTCTGAGCCTGCCCAACAAAAGTTATGCCAGTAACATGCGGCAAAACGCAAGTGCTCTTTCATGGTTTTACCTAGCACAACTTGGTTTTCGTCGTAATAACGAAACGCTAGTGGGTTAGTGCTGTTTTCACCTTCAAATTTAATTTTTTCTACGGTATTAAAAAATTGTTCGCTCATGTGGTACTCCTAGTTAATGCTTAATTTGTTGTGTTGTTACCGCTTAAAAATGATCTTTTAAGCTTTTATAAAGTTGTTGATACTTATTGTGTTGCGCTTGGTAATAAGCGTGCATGCTAGTGTCAGGTTCGATAACAAAATCGACTTCGCTGGCGGTGCATACGTCACTTGGCTGTGCTTTGCTGCTGGCAATTTTTGCTAAACGCGCCGCGCCAAAAGCAGGGCCTACTTCCGCACCTTTTCGGTAGGTCAGTGGTTTATCAAGTACGCTGGCTAATATTTTTCCCCACAGCGCGCTACGTGCGCCGCCGCCAATAACGGATACTTGATCAATTTTTGTACCTGCAGCAATGAGTGCTTGTTGGCCGTCGGCAAAAGCAAAGGCAACACCTTCTAATACGGCGCGGCCAAGTTCAGCGGCGCCAGTATTGTGGCCAAGGCCAAAGAAAACACCTTGTGCATTAGGGTTGTTGTGTGGCGTGCGCTCACCAGAAAGGTAAGGTAAAAACATCACCGGCGAGGGCTTGGTAAAATCAAGCTTTTCTACTTCATCGAGTAAGGCTTTTTCATTGGTAAAACCAGTAAGCTTGGTCACCCAGCTTAAACAGCTTGCGGCGCTTAACACTACCGACATTTGATGCCAAGTATTAGGTATGCAGTGACAAAAGGTATGTACAGCACTATCAGGGTTTGGGTTATAGGTTTCGTTGGCAACAAAATATACGCCAGAGGTGCCTAAAGATAAAAAAGCTTCATTAGGGTTAATCACCCCAATGCCTGCAGCGCCTGCGGCGTTGTCACCGCCACCTGCAATTACCGCAACTTCATTCATTCCCCAAGCATCAGCGACTTCTTTTGAAAGATAACCGGTGATCTCAGAGCCTTCAAAAAGGGCAGGCATATGTTCAAGGGTTAACTCGGTCGCGGCTAACATTTCATTTGACCATTGGCGTTTTTCAACATCAAGCCAAAGGGTACCGGCGCTGTCTGACATGTCTGAGGCAAAATCGCCGGTCATTAAAAAGCGTAAATAATCTTTTGGTAATAACACCTTAGCAACTTTTTCAAAGTGCTCTGGTTCGTTTTCTTTTAACCAAACCAGTTTTGGTGCAGTAAAACCTGGCATGGCAATATTGCCGGTAATTGCTCGTGTATTAGGCTCACGTTGTTCAATGGTTTTACATTGCGCTTCACTGCGACCGTCGTTCCATAAAATCGCCGGACGAATAATGTTGTTATCAGCGTCAAGCAAAGTTGCACCATGCATTTGCCCAGATAAACCAATCGATTGCACTGCTTTTAACGCCGCGCTATTTTTTGATTTTATTTCTGCGATGGCTTCATTGGTGGCTTGCCACCAATCGCTCGGAGCTTGCTCTGACCATAAAGGGGCTGGGCGGCTTACTTCAAGCGATGCCTGTGCCTGTGCAACGATAGTGTCGTTATTGTCGAGGATAATCACTTTTACCCCAGAGGTACCTAAATCTATTCCTAAATACATATGAAAGCTTTGTTTGTTATAAATTGTTAGCGCTAACATTATCATCGGTTTTTTTTGTTAGCAACATTTTTTGTCAAAATATTTCGAGATAACGTCATTAAATCGAAAGTAAGTGATAAGGTTATTGAGGCGATTAACCGTGTTAACGTGTTTTTGTACCGCCTTAACTCTTTGTAAATTAGTTTGTTTTCTTTTGAGTAACTATTGTGTTCAACTGGTTTAAAGGGAGTGAATAACATAGAAGTTATGATGATTCCTAATTATAAATTTTTGGTTACCTTTCAGGGAACGTTATTTAAAATGGTATTATTAAAATAATTGTGGTAGCGTTATCATAGGTGTTTTTGAATTATAAAAATTAAAAGAGAGAAAGTATGTCAGGATCAATCGCTAACAGTGTCTTTTATGCTGTAGTTGTCGCATTAGGTGGCTTTATATTTGGCTTTGATGCATCAGTAATATCAGGTGTCGTTGGTTTTGTTGCGGTGGAGTTTCATTTAAGTGAATGGCAACAGGGCTTTGTGGTGAGTTCTCCTACGTTAGGCGCTGTTATCGGTTCATTATTTGCGGGACCAAGTGCTGATCATTTTGGTCGAAAAAAGGTATTAATAACCATTGCTGCCTTGTATGTGGTTTCAGCAATATTTTCTGCTTTTGCTCTTAACTATTATATGCTTATTGGTGCGCGTTTTATTGGCGGTTTAGCTTTTGCTTCATTAGTACTTGCCCCTATGTATATTGCCGAAATATCGCCCGCTAAATACCGAGGCAAGATGATTTCAATTAACCAATTTAATATTGTGATTGGTTTTTCAGTGGCGTATTTTGCTAACTACTATTTGCTGCAATTAAGCAACGGCGCTAGCGAAATCGCAGCTACTTTTGGTCTTAAAGAAAATGTTTGGCGCTGGATGTTAGGTTTGGAAATTATCCCTGCGCTATGTTATTTGGCGCTATTATTTATTATCCCGGAAAGCCCGCGTTGGTTAGCGAGTAATGGCTATATTGAGCAAGCAAAAGCCGTTTTTACAAAACTTTTCCCTGATAATAACTCAGCCAAAATGGTAGAAGAGATTCAGGTTCAACAAGGCAGTACTGCGCCACCGCTTAAGCAGCGATTGGCTGAGCTTTTTTCACCTAAAATGCGATTAGTGTTGGCAGTTGGTTTAACTGTCGGTATTAGTCAGCAAATTACTGGCGTAAATGCGGTCTATTTTTATGCGCCAAGTATTTTTGAGCAAAGCGGTGTCGGGCAAGACGCGGCGTTTTCGCAAGCGGTTTGGGTTGGAATTATTAATGTTGTTTTCACTATTGTCGCCATGTTATTGATTGACAAACTTGGTAGAAAACCTTTGATGCTGATTGGGTTAGCAGGCGTCGTTATCAGTATGTCGGTTGCGGCCTATGGATTTCATCAAGCAACATTTAAATTAACGCCGGAATCTGTATCAAAAATTTCGTCTGTTGAAACCAAAGAAAAATTAGCTCCTTTAGTTGGTAAACAATTTAACAGTGATGTTGAATTTAAAAATGCGGTGACCGATCTTATCGGTGAGCAAGAGATGCGAGAGAATAAAGCGACTATCTTACAAGCTGCAGCAAATATGAATGCGCTGTTGATCATGGCAGGCATACTGGGTTTTGTTGCATCTTTTGCGGTTTCTTTAGGACCTGTAATGTGGGTCTTGCTAGCGGAAGTATTCCCTAATCACTTACGCGGTGTTGGCATTGCATTTACAGGTTTAGTTAACAGTATGGTGAGCTTTAGTGTGCAGTTATTATTTCCTTGGGAAGTCGCGACAATTGGCACCGCCGCTACTTTTATCATTTATGGTGTTTTTGCCATATTGGGTTTTGTTTTGGTCTATCGACTATTACCTGAAACAAAAGGCAAGTCATTAGAAGAGTTGGAAGTTGTGTTTCAAAAAAGAGCAAAAGATGTAAGCCCATTAAAATCAGCGGGTGCCGTATAATGGATAACTCAAGTAAAGTTCGTTGGGGTATTGTAGGTACGGGCAGAATTGCTGAGCAGTTTTGCCAAGACTTGCCCTTTGTGTCTAACGCTGAATTGGCCGCTGTTGCTGCACGAAAACGTGTAGATGCTCAGCGCTTTGCTAATAAATACGATATTGAATATGCATATCAAAGCTATCAATCAATGTTTGAAAGCTCAAAGGTTGACGCTGTTTATATTGCAACTCCTCACACCTTTCATTATTGCAATATAAAATCAGCACTTGAAGCTGGTAAATCAGTTTTATGTGAAAAGCCAATTACTGTCAGCAGCCGGGAGTTTGATGAGCTTTCAAAATTGGCCCAGACTAAAGGTTTATTTTTAATGGAGGCGATGTGGACTTATTTTTTACCTGCAATTAAGAAAGCTAAAGCATGGGTTGACCAAGGGAAAATAGGGGATATTAAGCATATTAAGGCTGATTTTGGATACCCATTGCCATATGACTCCAATCGCCGAGAATATCATAAAGATCTGGGCGGAGGCTGCTTGCTTGAAATGGGCATATACCCTTTGGCACTTGCTCACCATTTTACTAAAGAGCCAATGAGTAATATGCAAATTTCTTATCATTTAGCGCCAAACGGGGTCGAAGATGATGTCATTATACTTGCTCAGTCAGGTAACACTAAATTGACTTTAGCAACGTCATTTCAGTGTAAATTGCAAAACTGGGCGTATATTATTGGTGAACATGGCTATATTGCCATTCCTGATTTTTGGCGAGCAAGTCAATGCAGCTTATTTCAGCTTGATGAAAAAGTAGACTTTTTCTGTGATCAGCGAACGACTTTAGGTTTTAACTTTGAAGCAGATGCTGCAGGGGAGGCGATAATGGCTAATTCTGTGGAACATGCAACAATGCCACATAGTGCAAGTTTATTACTGCAACAACAGATGGAGAAACTAAAGCGGCAATTTAAATAGCTTAAAATAATGAGTTACTATACTTCTTTATTTGCTAAAAGACCCACTGTAACTAGGTTTTTAAGGTGCCATTCCATTTTCTTTCCTAAATAATTTATACAGCTTAGGCTCACAGCTATTTATTTGTGTGAGTTTTTGTTTTTTCGACGCTTTCATTTATTAAAAATTCTTATCTTTGCTTGTCTGTTTGTACAATTAAATACAAATAGCTGCGTAAATGTAATGTGTTTTCTCAGTCTAGTTATTTTATAGCCTTTTTGTTGCGGCTGACGAATTTCTTAAATAACAGGCTTATTAAAAATTACAGATAGGTCTAAGGATTTTATTGTGAACAAAAATATAAAGTTAGCGTTACTTTGTACCCTTATGTCTTCCACTGCTTTTGCGGCTTCTGAACAATCAAATTCTGCTGAAAATACTCCAGAAATCAAAGCGGAACAAGAATTGGTCGATATGTCAGATCCAATGGCGGTAATGACAAAAGTGGGTGTTGGTATTACGGATCGTGGTTTTAACTTAAACATGAGTAGAACGCTTAATACCGGTAGCGATACCATTAAAGGTATGAATGTATTTGAAATGAAAGGTCTCTACGGTGAAGACGTTGGTTTCAGTGATGCGCAAACAAGAGATAACTCTATAGATTCGTTTCGGTGGAGGCAACTTACTGTAGATTCGACAAATGGTCGAGGTTCACAGCTTGATGTTAACTTTAATGTTGACGGTACACATTTAGCTCAAGAAACTGCCGATATCTCATACTCAGTCATGCAAGCTTTGCCAAAAGTTGGTCCTGTAAACTTATTTCCTTTAGCTGGTGTTGGTGCAAGCTTTGGTAATAATGTGACTGATGGCTTTGATGAAAATGGTAGTCCAATTGTCGATCAAGGTTTCTCAGGCGTTGGTGCATACGGTCTTATCGGGATGTATTCAAAAATTGCTATTACAGATCGTGTTTGGGTAAACTACAATCCATTTTACTTTCAGGCATTAGGCGGTTCAGATTTATATAAGGCGCATGCTTACGGTGTTGATGCTGATAGTATGTTGCTACACGAATTTGCCATTAGTTATAAGATATCTCCACGTGCCAATATTCGTTATTTCGCTAACTGGAGCGAAAATGTTGATTTTAAAGATGGTCAGCACAGAATTGAATTTAACTACCAACTATAATTAATTCAACATATAAGCTGTAAAATAAATGGTGTTAGCTTTTAAAGGAGACACCATTTTTTTTCTGTAAATTTTAACTATCAATAGCTCCTCAAGAAAAGCTGTAACTCGCTTGTATCTCTTTTGTAAATAAGAACTATTTACATTAACTTACTTAGGTTTATCGAATATACTCTGCTCAGATATCGGGTTAGTGACGTTATTGTTGTAATCTACCTAATTAGTACTTTGTTGTTTCGTATTTTTAAGGTGGTATTTTTATCGTGTTTAAATAAGTAGATTTATGAATTTTAGAAAAATATTGTTTTGGGCGCACTTAATCGCAGGTTGCAGTGCCGCTATTTTTATTTTCCTTATGTCTGTTACCGGTGTAGCGCTTACTTATGAGCGTCAAATTATTCAATCAGCCGAAAGGGCTGACTATGCAAGGCCGGCCAGTTCGGTGCAAACGGCTTTAACTCATACACAGCTTGCGCAAAAGTTTTCGACATTAGTCGATAAAAAACCGGTCAATATCGTTATTACTAAAGGTGATGGTGCGCCAGTATTGGTTAAACAAGGCCGAAAAACCTTGGCTTACTTAAACCCTTATACGGGTGTTGAAATGGATATGCCGGGTCAAGAAACTAAAGCCTTTATGAAAAAGCTACGTGCATTTCATCGTTGGTTAACGTTAGATGGCAGTTTTAGTCAAACAGGGCGAACCATTAACGGTATTGCAAATATCACCTTTGTTATCTTAGCCTTGTCGGGCTTGTACTTGTGGTTACCTAACCGTTTTAATAAACGTGCCTTTAAAAAACAGTTAAAACTAAGCAAGTCACATAACAATAAGCAAGCGCGAAACTACCAATGGCATAATGTCTTTGGCTTTTACATGGCGCCAATTTTAATTGTGCTTGCCGTAACCGCCGTATTCTTTTCGTACAAATGGCCGGGTGAATTACTAAAGCAATACGCAACCACGCCAGAGCAGTCATTAGGTCAGCCGGTTAAATTGCAGAGCCAAGTTAAAGTAAAAAGTACCGATCAACACCTATCTATGTTGCAACAACGCTTTCCTTTGTGGCAAACCATGTCGTATCAATATCCTGTCGCTGATACGAGAACGCAAATATTTACCCTTGATATGGGCAATGGCGGCGAGCCGCATAAACGATTTTCGGTATCGGTAGATAAGATCACGTCAGCAATTGTTGAACAACAAGACTTTGAGCAGTTATCAAGTTATCGAAAAATTAGAAGTTATATTCGCTTTTTACATACAGGTGAGGTGTTTGGTTTAGTTGGCCAAACGGTTGCAGGCCTTGCCTCGTTATTGGCGTGTCTATTGGTTTATACCGGTGTGATGCTAAGTTGGCGCAGGTGGGTGAATAGCCGCAAACGCTAATTTGAATACCTGACTTTATCAAAGCACCTTTTTAAGGTGCTTTTTTTATCATCGCAGCTTTACGATGAATGTCTTAAAGTTTGATTTTTATAGTGAAAAGCTTTTGTGTAAAAATAAAGCGTAAATTTGTTTGGGAGTGCCACCAAGTTTGTATATAATGTGACCGTTTTTTACTTTTAATGCCGTATTTAAAAAGCTGTTTTATGTCGTTTATCAAATTTAATATTGTTTTAGTGCTATTTGTTTGTACAAATGCATTTTCAAAAAACACACCTATTACCGTTGTTACCGAACATTTTCCACCGTATCAAATCGCCAATCAAGGGCAGCCTTTATCGGGATTAGCGGTCGACTTTGTCAGCGAACTACTTAAAGAAACACAAAGTAATAGTGCGATCGAAGTCTATCCTTGGGCGCGCGCGTATAAAATGGCTCGTCACCAGCCTAATGTTCTTATCTTTTCAATTACTCGTTCACCAGAGCGTGAGCACTTATTTCAGTGGGTTGGCGGTTTCGGTACAGTCAAAGACAGCTTTTGGTCGTTAAAAGCGAATAATCAGCTAAATGTCAGTTCACTCGCGCAAGCTAAGCAATATTCAGTTGTTGTGCCTCGAGATGACAATACTTACAGTTATTTAAGTAAAAATGGTTTTAAGCATAATCAAAACTTGTATGTGGTCAATTCTCGTGAACAAGCAGTGAAAATGTTAATGAGTGGTCGTGTTGATTTGTTATTGAGCTCGCGACAGCTGTTACAAGACAGAGTGAAAAGCTTAGGGTTTAATTTTGATAAATTACGTCATACTTATGCACTGCCCAGTGAAAATGGCGAGTTGGCGATTGCTTTTAGTTTATCAACAGATAGCGCTGTCGTTGCTGAATTTCGCCAAGCGTTTGATCAGTTAAAACACAAGGCGAAATATCAGACATTATTTACGTCGAGTTAAAGGCATTTATTCCTAAACGGCAGTTAAGGTTGTTTGAATATAATCATTCACCAATTGTTCAAGCATGACTAAAGGAAGAGCACCGTTTTTTAAAATAACGTCGTGAAATTCTCTAATATCAAACTTTTCGCCTAAAGCGTTTTCAGCTTTGTGACGTAATTGCCAAATTTTAATTTCACCGAGTTTGTAACTCAGTGCTTGCCCCGGCCATGAGATATAACGGTCAACTTCTGCACGCACGTTAGCGAGTGATAAAGACGTATTGTCTGCGAGAAAGTCTAGTGCTTGTTGGCGTTCCCAGCCCATGGCATGAATACCCGTATCTAAAACCAAGCGACTAGCACGCCACATTTCATAACTTAAACGGCCAAAGTCGTCGTAGGCGGTTTCATACAAGCCCATTTCAACACCGAGTTTTTCGGTATATAACGCCCAACCTTCGCCAAAGGCACTAAAATATAACGACTTACGAAATTCTGGTACGTTTTCCAATTCCGATGAAATTGCACTTTGATGATGATGCCCCGGCACCGCTTCATGCAAGGTTAGTGCGGTTAATTCATATAAAGGACGCTGATCTAAGCCATAGGTATTTAACATATAGCTGCCACCGGTATCGCCACCTTTAATGGCATTCCAGTAAGCGGCGGTGGTGTAGTTGGGGGCTATGCTATCGGGTACAGGTACTACGCCGTAAGGTAGGCGTGGTAAGGTTTTAAAGTAGCCCGGCATTTTATGGTCAATGCGTTTGGCAATATAAGAAGCTTCTTTTAACAAGTCACGCTTGCTGGTTGCATAAAATTGCTTATCGGTACGTAAAAACTGGACAAAGTCGTTAAAACTTCCGTCAAATTTTTCTTTTTTGATCAGCGCCATCATTTCTGCGCGAATACGAGCAACTTCATCTAAGCCTATTTGATGTATTTGCTCAGCGCTTAAGTCAGTTACGGTGACATAATTTCGAATTTGTTGTGCGTAATAGGCTTTACCGTTATTCATATGATAAGCACCAATTTTAGATGGCGCTTTTGGTAGATATTGATGTTTAAAAAAGTCAGCAAGTTTTTGATAAGCCGGGTGAACTTTGTTTTCGATTACCGCTATTGCTTGTGCTGTTAACTGTTGTTGCTGACTTTTTTCAATGGTTTTTGGAAAGCTGTTAAACGGCTTAAATAACGCATTGTCTTTTGCTGAGTTGTAAACTTGACTTTCTACCGTAGGAATAATGCCTTCGAGCACTATTTTAGGTAGCATGAAATTGTCGTTAATGCCTTGCTCCATGTTGGCAATATGCTGTGAAAAATAACGAGGAATATCTGCTAATCGTTTAATGTAGTCTTGATAATCTTTGGTAGTACGCATTGGCGTACTTGGCATAGTGCTGCTTACCGCAGTATAAAAACTCCAGAAGGTATTAAAGGGCACACGGTACGATTTTAATTCATAGTCTTTAATTTCCCCTTCGAGTTGCCACTTCATTAATTGATAATTTATTTGTTCTTGCTCGGTAAAATTATTGCGGGGTATTTGTTTTAGCCGTGCTAAAAACTCCAGATATTGTTGGTGTTTTTTAGCTAAGCTTGCGGGCGAAACATCAGCCAGTCGATCATTGTAGGTTTTAACGCCGTGATTAGTGGCTGTTAGTGGCTGTTTGGCTAAATTGTATTGCCACTCTTGTTGAATTAAATCTTCTAGTGCTTGCGATTTGGCAAATGCATTACTGCTGATCAAACCAACCGCAAGGGTGAATAGTATTTTTTTCATAAACTTTCTCGTCGCTTATTTATTATCGTTATCTTGCATAACATTGCTATTGTCTATCATGACCGCTTATTGAAAATAAGTCATGGTAACTGACCGATTATGTTGGTGGGTTAATCGCAGTTTGAGCAAAAATCATCTTTTATTTACCGGTGAAAGTTTATTTTTTAACGGCTATTTTGCCTGCGAAAATCGATTTTAATAACCTAACTGCCAGAAACGTTTATCGCATGATTTTGTGATTTTTTGCACACGCCAATTATGGCTTTTAAGGTGGTTAATAATTCAAAATCTTGTTTTTTGTTTAGCTAAGTTATTGATTATTTATAGATAACACTTTTTTATTAAACGTGGTTAGACAATGTAATTCGTCAGCTTTTTTCTAATATTCGTCAGCTTTTTTTTGGAATTCGTCAGCAATTTAGCTTTGCTCACTTTATAGTTGAAAGCAACTAATAATAAGTGAAGTTAATTTATGAACCTTGCAGTTGCTTTGAACTTTAATTTGCGTCCATCTTTTATTAATACCTGTATAAATTGTGTGCTGAGTAACACAACCCTAAAACAACTTACCGTTAACTGTGCTGTTATCATGGCATGTTTAATAAGTGTAAATAGTTACGCTAACCAAGCCCCTAAATCTTATGCTCAGTGCGTTGCTTGTCATGGTGAAGAAGCTCAAGGTAATGCCGAGTTAAAGTCACCGGCATTAGCAGGGCAATCACAAAGCTATTTATCAAGACAGCTCACTAATTTTTCATCTGGACTGCGTGGCAGTCATCAGCAAGATGTTTTAGGTAAACAAATGGTCGCAATAAGCAAGCAGTTAACTGCTGAAGATATTGCTGAGTTATCTCAATATTTAGCGGCGCTACCTTCGGTAAAAATTATCAATAACACCGAGGGTGATTTAAAAAATGGTAGTCGCTATTACCAAGGTAAATGTGGTGCATGTCATGGCGGTCAAGCGCAAGGTAATTTATCGCTTAATGCGCCTAAGCTCTCTGGGCAAAGTATTGTGTATTTGCAAAGCCAAATGAAAAACTTCTCAACTGGCATACGCGGCAATGTAGCGACAGACAAATTAGGTCGTCAAATGGCGATGATGGCCAAAACGACCTCAGGCAAAGAGCTTGACGATATTTTGCACTTTATTGCTCAGCAGTAATGGCAGGTGATGACATCATGAAAAATTTCATCTTATTGATTCTTACCGCTATCAGCTCAGTAGGTTTTACTCATAGTAATGAGAATACAAACATCAGCAAAAGTTATCTGTTGTCTGAGCGCTGCCCACCAAGTTTTGAGCTTACCGAGCAGGGCGTATGCCGGCTGTTAACCCAATATCAATTTTATAGTTCGGTACAAAATAAAGGGCTAGGTGGAACACAAACCAATTTGCCACCACATCGAGATGGCTTTACTCCTGCGCAAATAGACTTAGGCCGTTATTTATTTTTTGACCCGTTATTGTCAAAAGATGGCTCAATTTCATGTGCCAGTTGTCATCAGCCAGACAAAGGTTTTAGTGATGATCTTGACCGTAGTATCGGTATCACCGGTGAAAAAGTGGCTCGCTCTGCACCAACGCTGTGGAATGTTGCCTTTGTTGATAAATTTTTTTGGGACGCACGGGCAAATAATTTAGAAGAACAAGCCCAAGGGCCATTATTTGATCCACTTGAAATGGGCAATACACCGGCGCAATTATTAGCAACATTGTCAGCGAATAAAACCTACCTTGCTTTATTTGCACAGGCATTTCCTGAGCAAAACACAATTGAATTATCGCAAGTGTATACGGCACTTACTGCTTTTCAAGCATCACTTATTTCACTTAATAGTCGTTACGATCGTTATGCCCACGGTTACCATGGAGCTTTAACTGAAAATGAAATTAAAGGTTTGAATGTCTTTCGCTCGTTTGTCGCTAGGTGCGCAGAATGTCATCAACCGCCATTATTTACCAATAATGAAATCGCCGTTATTGGTGCACCTGAGCCAGAAGGTAGAGCCTTAGATATTGGCGCAGAAAAAACCTATAACGCGCCTAAGTTGCGTGGCGGCTTTAAAGTGCCAACGTTAAGAAATATTACAAAATCAGCGCCTTATATGCATTCTGGTCGTTACGATAATTTACGCGATGCAGTGAAATTTTATAACGACGGTCGTGGCAATGCCATTCCAGAAGGGGAAGAAATGCTGATCCACTGGCATATTTCAGAGCCTGATTTAACCGACCATGAGTTAGATTTAATTGTTGAATTTCTCGGTACATTAACTGATGAAAGTTTAACACCGCAAGTTCCTACGAGTGTACCGTCTGGTTTGCCTGTAATCGATAGTAAGTTTCAGGCAGTAAAACAACAAACAGCAAAACAACAAGCATTAACGACACAGCAAGATAATCAAAATAACAATAACGTAAACATGCATAGCGGGGAATAGTATGAGTTCAGGAAAAATAGTTGGGGTAGTTTTGGTGGTGGCAGCATTTGCTGGCGGCACGTATTTTGGAAGTAGTCAAAATGGCGCACCGGTTATCACCAATAGCTCAAGTGGTGCTAGTTATGGCGGTGGTTACGATAAGTCTGCGGATAAAAACTTAAACAAAGGCGCCAAAAAAAGTGCAGTGATTGAACGAAAAGTTGCAGGTACAGTACATGTTGTTAATGATGGGGATACCATTATGGCGGCGGTGCAATCGGCGAAACCTGGCGATACTATTCAAGTGATGCCGGGCACTTACCATGAAACCGTATATGTTGATAAAGATGACATTCGCATAATTGGTGTTATTCAAGAAGGTAAACGCGCGACTCTTGACGGTAAAGGCGTACTTAACGACGCATTTTTGTATTCAGGTAATAACTTTGTTGTCGAAAATTTTGTCATTACCAAATATAAAGGTAATGGCGTAATGGGGCAGGCGGGCAATAATTTTGAAATTCGTAATAACATTATTGTTGATACCGGCGTTTACGGCATTTTTCCGCAATTAGGTAAAAACGGCATTGTTGAATACAACGTTATTTCGGGCATTGAAGATGCCGCCATATATGTTGGTATGAGCGACAATATTCACGTAGCGTACAACGATGTTTTTGCTAATGTTGCAGGTATTGAAATTGAAAATTCGCGCCACGCGATTGTTGAAAATAACAATGTTTACAACAATACCGGCGGTATTTTGGCCTTTATTACTCCAGGCCTACCGATTAAAACCACTTATGATGTCATTATTCGTAATAACTTCATTTATAACAATAATCATAAAAACTTCGGTGCGCCTGGCTCGACTGTCGGCGGCATTCCAGCCGGTACTGGTATACTGATTATGGCGGCGGATGATGTGGTGGTTGAAGACAATATTATTACCGGAAATAAAACCGCAGGCATATTGATCACCGACCATCAAAATGCGCCAAATGTGACTATTGACCCAGAGTCAGACCCTTCACCAGATGGTGTTAAAATCTTAAATAACTTAATGCATAACAATGGCTACGATACCATTGATGAAATTAAAGCCTTAATGCTGACCGAGTTTAAACAAGGCGAGCCTGATATTATTCGTGTCGGTAATTCAAAAGACAGTTGTATAATTAATCGTCATCGTTATGTCAGTGTTGGTGTTAATAAATGGCAAGAATGTAGCTTTACCAATACTGCGTCAATTGATACCTATTTGCTTGACGAGCCTGTGCCGCCGCGCGTTATTGACCCGTCTGAGCGCGGCAAAGTTGTTTATAACGGCGTATGTGCTGGCTGTCATACGTATACTGGGCGCATGATAGGGCCACCAGTGCAAATTATTCAGGCACTTTATATGGATAATCCGCAAGGTATTGCTGACTATATTAATAGCCCAACTAAAAAGCGTGAAGACTACCCAGAAATGCCACCACAAAATTACTTGGACGAGAAAACTCGTTTGGCGGCAGCAGAATATATGCTGAGCCGAACTAAGTAACTACCGAACAAGTTAAAATTAGGAAAAATCGTAAAGCCTCATTGTGTAAACAGTGAGGCTTTTTTGTTGACTCAACCACTTTAATTATGCTTTTCTAAGTGCTTGTTATTCATTTGTTAAGGACGAATTGGTGATCATAAAATTTAATGTTTTTGGCAAAATAATGTCAGTGATAAAAACAGAGCAGCAGTGGCTGTTATATCAAGAGTCTGACACAGGAATGCGCAGCCGTATTTATGATGTTGTTATCCCTGATGATTTGAAAAGTAGTGAATTAGCCACTTATCTTGACGATATTTATCACGAATATTCGTCAACAAAACATCCGCATGTCGTGCAACTAAGCGAGTAATACCATTGAATTTAAACCAAGTAACTTTACCTGTTATCGATATGAACAAAGCCTGCCAGTTTTATCGCACCTTAGGTTTTACCCAAATTGTTGATACCGAGCACTATGCGCGTTTTGAATGCCCAGAAGGCAACGCTACGTTTTCATTGGCGTTAGAGCCTGCGCCAATAGATAATGGCGCGGTGATTTATTTTGAACATCAAGCATTAGATGCTTGGGTCGAGCGCCTACAAGGTAAAGGCATCGAATTTACTCAGCTACCCACAGAACAACGCTATTTGTGGCGAGAAGCGGTATTATTTGACCCGTCAGGCAATAAAATTAAATTGTACTGGGCTGGTGAAAATCGACTTAACCCTCCTTGGCGTGTTGAACTAAGCGAGTAGCTTAATCAATTCGCTTAGCTATCAATTAACTTAGCTATCAATTAACTTAAAGCTAAGTTACCTGTAGGCAACATATCGTGTAACAACTCTTTAGCCACATTAGCTATCAATTACTGAGTGTGATTAGGTAGACTGAAATTTATGTTAAAGCGCACCGTTAAATAATAGGAATAAATATGAAGTTTTTAATTACACTGCTTGCTGGTTTATTAACGGTTAGTTGTAGTTCACAAACACAGGTTAAGGCAAGTCAGGTATCTGCACCTATTGTCGATAAACAGCAAAGCGTCATAACAAAATCCCATTGGTCTCATGGCAGCGAAAATTGTGACAATAATAGAGAGCCTATTATTGAAACCTACCAACATAATGAAAATACTTATATTTTTAGACAAAACAAATGCGCAACATTTGAAGCACCCTTTATATATGTATTTGTTGGTAAAGAAAAAATATTAGTGCTTGATACCGGCGCACTTGATGATATTCATCAGTTTTCTTTATATCAGACATTGCAAAATACACTCGGCGAAAATCAATTAGCCACTAAATCATTAGTGGTCATTCATTCTCATCGTCACAGCGATCATTATAAAGGCGATCTTGCATTTAAAGATAAAAAGAATGTTCAAATTATTGCTCCTACGGCAAAAGCAATCGGCCAGTATTTTAATTACCAAGACTGGCCAAATGAGCAAAAAACCATTGAGTTGGGGCATCGAACAATAACGGTTATTGCGACTCCTGGGCATCAAGCACAAGCCATCACGCTGTACGACGACCAGACAAAATGGTTAATGACTGGTGATAGCCTATATCCTGGGCTGATATATGTTAAAGATTGGCAAGCTTATCGTAATAGCATTAAACGCATTAGCGAATTTTCAAAAAATAACCCAATCAGTGCGATTATGGGCGCTCATATTGAAATGTCTAACAAGCCAGGTATTATTTACCCGATCGGCACAACATATCAGCCAAATGAACACCAACTAGATTTAGGGCTAGTGCATTTAGAAGCGCTAAATTCAGCGCTGCAAGCCAATCAAGAACCCAAAGAAATACGGTTTGCTGAGTTTATTATTCAGCCGATGAACATGCTGCAAAAATCTTTAACAAGTGTTGCCGATTGGTTGACTAGTGAATAATGGCACAGTCGTTATATAACAAGGTATAGGAATAATTTGTGAACAAAAAACTAAACTGGGGAATTGTCAGCGCAGGTCGAATTGCTGAACAGTTTTGTCAAGACTTACAATACACGACTAACGGAATTGCTTATGGGGTGGCGGCAAGAAACCTTGCTGATGCGCAGGCTTTTGCAGAAAAATATCATGTTGAAAAAGCCTATCAAGGCTATCAAGCCATGTTTGACGACCCTGCCATTGACGTTATTTACGTAGCAACCCCGCATAATTTCCATTATCAAAATGTCGTTGACGCAATATCAGCCGGTAAACATGTGTTATGTGAAAAACCGATCACCATTTCTGCTAAGCAATGCGCGGAGTTATCGGTGTTAGCAAAAGAAAAAAATGTCTTTTTGATGGAAGCGATGTGGACTTACTTTTTACCGGCAATGCAAAAAGCCAAGCAGTGGGTTGAACAAGGGCGCATTGGTAACATCAAACATGTTAAAGTCGATTTTGGTTACCCTATGCCATATCAACCTGAAGGGCGTGCATATAATCCAGAACTGGCCGGTGGCTGTTTGTTAGATATGGGCATCTATCCAATTGCGATAAATCACTTCTTTCTTAATCAGGATCTTGACGAATTACAAGTACGCGCACAACTGGCGCTAACGGGTGTTGATGATGACGTAATGATTACCGCAAAATGTGGTCAAGCAATGTCGAGTTTAGCCACTTCATTTCAATGCCGATTAGGCAATAGCGCTCATATTATTGGTGATAAAGGTTATATTGTTATTCCTGACGCATTTCGTGCCTATCAGTGTTCATTATTTGAAATGGATGATTTGGTTGAGCATTTTCAAGATGACCGACAATCAATTGGTCTTAACTTTGAAGCAGAAGAAGTTGGCCGTTTAATTTTAGCTGGCAACATTGAAAGTGACGTGGTTAGCCATCAACACAGTTTGCTTTTTCAACAGCAAATGGAACGTATTAAAGCCTTATTTTAGCGAAGGTCAACAGCGCTGAACACACGATAATTTGTGTGACTTTCATTTAAAGAATCCTCAACGTGACAAGTAGCGAGTTGAGGATTTTTCACTTTTTTTACCTAAATAACGACGTCTTAACCGTGTCTTAACCACCGATCATTTACGCTTTAGCCAATAATTAAAATGATGAGGTTAAAGATGAAAAAGCCGATTAGGTTAGCTTCTGCTTTTAGCGTGTGTATGCTTGCCTCTTGTGCGTCTTTTAACGATGTAACATATAGCCAACAAGCAGAGCAACAACTAAGTAATCCCCTTAATAAACAAGTCAACACTGAAAATAAGATTAATGAGTCGTCATTGTCTTTAACACAGTTACTTGCGCTAGAAGAGTCAGAAAAGCTTATTGCCAGTGCCTTTGAGCATAACCCGAGTTTGCAACAAAGTTTATTGACCTTAAAAATTGCGCAGCAGCAAGTTACCGTTACGTCGTCTGCAATCTGGCCAAGCGTTAGTGCGGGCGTAAACGCTAACAAAGTTGAAAATACTGCCAGTGACTATTCAGCAAGCCTAGATGTAGTGTGGACACTCGATATTTGGCAGCAGTTAAGTGATGCAAATAACGCGCAGCATGCAAGCGCTATTGCCTCAGCGTATCAATATCAAGACGTTAAAAACTTATTAGCAGCCAACGTTATGCAAGCGTATTTGGGCTTAGTGCAATCGGCTCAACTTATTGAAATAGAACGCTTACGTGTTGCTGTTTATCAAACCAACGAAAAGGTTATTATCGACCGTTATCGTAAAGGCTTAATTGAATTAAGTGAGCTTGATACTGCAAAGTCATCAACCCGTTCTAGTCAAGCCAATTTGGTCAATTACCAAGCACAATATCAACAAGCGTTAAGAAACTTATCGTTACTGACTGGACTTAGTGAAAACCAACTTAATTATCGTACCGACTTTCCTGATGTTTTATTGGCATTAACTGACGTTAGCGAGCAAAACTTAGCAACTCGTCCAGACTTGCAACAAGCTTATCAAGAAATTATTGCCAGTGAATACCAACATAAAGTTGCCTACAAAAACTTATTACCGAATTTATCGTTAACTGCATCTGTGGGAAACAGTGATGCAAATTTACACGAAGCATTGTTTGGTAGTGGTGCTTGGCAATTACTGGGGCAATTATCTGCGCCGCTATTTAATGCAGGCAAGCTTACCAGCGAAGTAGAAATTGCCAAATTCAACGCCGAAAAAACCTACTGGCAATTTCAAGAAACCTTATTAAATGCTGTTAACGAAGTCGACAATGCTGTGGCATTAGAGCACGCGCTTGTCGAACAAATCAAGCTAACAAAACAAGCGCTTGAAAGTGCAAGGCGTAGTGAAACAACGTACACCGAACGTTATCGTCAAGGAACGGTATCTTTAATTGACCTGTTACAAGTTCAGCAGCAAACCTTTTCATTGCAAGCGCAAGTAACCGAGCTTACGTATCAACACTTAACAAATCGCATTACTTTAGGTCTTGCACTGGGCTTAGGAGCTTAATTATGGCAAAAATAAATAAAACATTAATTGTAACAGTAGCCGGATTTTTAATGATTTTTTTGGCTGTTGGCATTAATGGCGCCATGTCGACCAAACAGAAAAAAACACCGCCACCAAAAGCGGTAGTGCAATTACCTGTAGTGTCGGTTAGCCAAGTTTCGCCTGTTTCGCATCAAGCAAGCGTTGTGAGTTATGGCGAAGTTGTTTCTCGTCATCAGTTAGACTTAACGGCGCAAGTGAGTGGGCAAATCACCTATTTGTCTCCTAAGTTTTTATCGGGTCACACCTTTGAAAAAGGTGAAGTGATCGCCAAAATTGAACCTATTATTTATCAGCAAGCACTGGCAAGCGCACAAGCGAGTTTAGCCGACGCTAAACTTGCGTTAGCACAAGAAGAATTAAACAGTCGTCAAGCGGCACAAGAGTGGCAACAATCAGGTCTAGCCAATGAACAAGCTTCAGATTTGGTGCTGAGAAAACCGCAACTTGCAGCAGCTCAAGCAACATTATCAATGGCAAAAACCGATGTTGAAAAAGCGCAATACGACCTAGAACAAACCCAATTAGTGGCGCCGTTTAACGCGCTAGTGGTAACAAGACAAGTGCAATTAGGCAGTAACGTGCAAGCCGGTGTTACCTTAGCCGAGCTATACGATACCGCTGTTTTTGAAATTGCCTTGCCACTTTCTCAGCAACAATGGCAACTGCTACCTGAAAACGACATTAATACATTATCGGCGTTAACCATTGCGATTGTTGATGAAACCAATCAACACCAATGGCAGGCGAAAATTGACCGTGTTGAACAACATATTGACGGCACGAGTCGACAACGCTCATTAATTTCAACTGTTGAGCAGCCAATCACTTTATCAAAACCTTTGTATCCAGGTACTTTTGTTAAAGCCACTATAAGTGGACAATCCCTTGATAATTTATGGAAATTACCGGCATCTGCTTTAATCGACAATCAAACCGTTTGGCAAGTAACACAAGAAAATGTACTTGAACACTTGGCAATAGCCGTTGTTTTTTCACAAGGCAGTGATGTTTATGTGCAACCTGAACAACCGATGAGCGTAGCAACAATTGTTAATCGTCCATTGGCAAGTTATCTAGCAAAAATGAAAGTAGAAGCAGTAGTTGAGGAGCGTCAATAATGAACTCTTCAACCAACCAAGGTGGTGTTATTGCATGGTTTGCGGGTAATTCCGTTGCGGCAAACTTACTTATGTTGTCGATTTTGTTTCTAGGCATATTGTCGTTTAACCAGCTACGAAAAGAAGCCTTTCCGGCAATGGCGACTGACTCAATTAGTATTTCCATGGTTTACGACAGTGGTGATGCCAAGTTATCGGAAGAAGGCATTGCGATAAAAATTGAAGAAGCATTAGCGACAGTACAAGGTATTAAACGTATTACCTCTACGTCAAATGCCAATGGCAGTAACCTCATAGTTGAAGCCAAGTCTAGCTACGACCTTGATCTTTTACAGCGTGATATTACCGCAGAAGTTGACGCAATTTTTAATTTTCCTGCCGATGCAGAAAATCCTGTCATTGAACAAGTTACGCGCTTAACCCAAGCTTATTCCGTTAAAATTTATGGGGATACTGACCGTACTACGTTACAAGCGTTAGCCGAGCGCTTAAAAGTCGACTTACTCGCAAAAAACGCTATTTCTAATGTTGAAATCAAAGGTAAAGCTGAACCTATGATGTCTATCGAATTAGATGAGCAAAAGCTGCAAGCGTATAATTTATCGTTTTCTGATGTTGCCGACATTGTTAATAATGAATCGTCGGTTGCGTTATCTACTAGTTTACGTAATGCCGATAAAGTAGTGCGTTTAAAAGTGGCAGAGCAGGCTTATCGTAAAAAAGAGTTTGCCAATATTCCGTTAGTTACGCTAGCTGATGGCAGCCATATTTTGTTAGGCGATGTGGCAAAAATAGACGACAGTTTTGCCGATGATGTCTTTGTGGTGGGGCGCTACAACGGCCAACCGGGTATTGGTATTGAACTGACAGTTGATGAAAACGGTGATGTATTAAACATAGTTGAACAAGCTAATCAGGTGATTGAGCAATGGCAAACGAGTTCGTTATTGCCTGACAATGTTGCTATTGAAGCGTGGAATGATGGCGGCACGTTAATTCGCGATAGATTGGCGCTGTTGGTTAAAAATGCGTTATCGGGGATCGCGTTAGTATTTATTGTTTTAGCGTTATTTTTAAATCTACGAGTGGCTATTTGGGTGACGGCGGGTCTACCGTTTATTTTTTGCGGCACCTTGTTTTTTATGACCGACAGCTTTACCGGTATGTCGATTAATGAAATGACCACGTTTGGCTTTATTCTCGCACTGGGGATTGTGGTTGACGACGCTGTTGTGGTGGGTGAAAGCATATATTCAACACGAAAAGAGCAGGGTGATACACTGCAAAGTACCATTGAAGGCACCAAAAAAGTGGCTGTTCCGACTATATTTGGCGTGTTAACTACAGTGGCAACTTTTATCGCCTTAGCCAATGTTGAAGGTGGTATGGGGCAGGTTTATTCACAGTTTGCAGTCGTGGTGACGATTTGTTTAATCTTATCTGTTGTTGAGTCTAAACTTATTTTACCTTCGCATTTAGCGCACTTAAATACCCATCGTAAACCTAAGCAAGGCTGGCGCAATATTTGGGGGCGAATTCAACATGGCGCCGATGCAGGCCTGCAGTACTTTAGCGACCGTATTTATCAACCCGCGGTAAAAGTTGCCATTAACTACCGTTATGGCGTTTTCTTTGCTTTTATCTCGGTGTTTATTTTAGTGATTGGCATGCCACTTAATGGCAGTGTGCGTGTGGCATTTTTCCCTGATATTCCAGGCAGTGTGGTTGAAGCCAATATGCTAATGCAAAATGATGCAAGCTTTGGTCAAACCAACAAAAACCTGATGGTATTAGAGCGAGCAGCTAAAGAAGCCGATCAACTATTGATGGAAAAACATGGTAAACCGGGTACTGCGATAGATACAGTGGAAGTGATTGCCGAGAGCGACTTATCTGGTTCTGTGGTTATCGAACTCGATGAAAATTCGCCTTATGGGTTAAATGATTTTGTTCGTATTTGGAAAACAACCGCTAAAACGCCAGAAGGCGTGCGTAAACTTGATATTATGTCTGGTTTTGGTGGTCGAGATAATTTCAAAGTTGAAATAAAAGCATGGGATACCGAATCTATTCGTATAGCCGGCCAAGAAATTAAATCTGAAATTGCGCAAATTCAAGGTGTTAGTGGTATTGATGATAATTTTGACTCGGGCCAAGCTCAACTTCGTTTTGAATTAAATGAACAAGGCTTAGCATTAGGGCTAACGACGCAAAGTTTATCTCGCCAAGTATTACAAGCCTTTGGCGGTGAAATTGTCCAGCGCTACCAACGTGATAAAGATGAAGTTAAAGTGCGCATTCGCTACCCAGAAGATCAACGTCAAAACGCAAATGACATTCATAATGCCAATATTCGCGTAAGCAGTTCCCAAGTTGTGCCATTATCGGTGGTGGCAAATATTTATTCTGAGTATCAACAAAATGAAATTACCCGTATTTCGGGTTTACCTGCGGTTTATGTGAGTGCGCGGGTTGATAAAGATATTCTCTCGTCAAATGAGTTAGTGCAAACATTACAAAATAGCTTGATCCCATCGTTAGAAAGTCGTTATCCCGATCTAAATATACACTTTGCTGGTGAAGCAGAAGAGCAAGCAGAAACAACTAATTCAATGAGCTATTTATTTATCATGGCCATGGGCGCAATTTATATTTTATTGGCGATACCACTGCGCTCTTATGTGCAGCCGGTGATCATTATGATGGCAATACCGTTTGGTTTGGTTGGTGCAATATTAGGACACTATTTAAACGACATGGTACTAAGTATTTTATCTTTCAATGGTATTGTTGCTTTAAGTGGGGTAGTGGTTAACGATAGCTTATTATTAGTGTCGCGCTTTAACCGTTTGAAAGAGCAAAAAATTGATATTAAAGAAGCGGTACTAACCGCCTGTACAGGCCGATTACGCGCTGTATTGTTAACATCCATTACTACGTATGCGGGGTTAATGCCGCTGCTGAGTGAAACCTCGACCCAAGCGCAGTTTATTATTCCTGCCGCAGCATCGCTAGGTTATGGTATTTTATTTGCAACTTTTATCACCTTATTGCTTGTTCCTGCGTTGCTTATGATGCAACAAGATGCGATAAACATATTAGCCAAAATAAAAACTAAACTCTTCTCAAACACAGAGGAAAATGTTGCTTATGAGCATTAGTGTATTGTTAGTTGAAGACGATATCGATCTGGCCGCTACCGTTGTCGATTATTTAGAGCTTGAAAATATTCACTGTGATCATGCCGTTAACGGCGTGCAAGGTTTAGCTTTGATTGAAGCAAACAACTATCAAGTGATTTTGCTCGATTTAAACCTACCGCGTTTAGATGGTTTATCTGTCTGCAAACATGTGCGTGAAAACAGCAATGATACGCCGATTTTAATGTTGACTGCGCGTGACTCGTTAACCGATAAAGTAGCAGGGTTTGATGCGGGCACTGACGACTATTTAGTTAAACCTTTTGAAATTGAAGAATTAGTTGTACGTGTTATTGCCTTGTCGAAACGAAAAAGTGGTCAAGTGGCAAATTTAACCTTTGAAGCGCTAAGTTTAGATCTTAAACAGCGCAGTGCTAGTTATCAAGCATTGCCGGTAAAGCTAACGCCAATTACCTATAAATTGCTTGAAAAACTGATGCGAGAATCGGGCAAGGCGGTAACGCGAGAAGCGCTAATGTACGCAGTTTGGGGCGAAGAACAACCTGACAGCAATAGCTTGAAAGTGCATCTTCATCATTTACGTAATTCACTTAAAAAAGTGCAGGCAAAATTAACCATAGATAATGAAGCAGGCTTTGGTTTTGTCTTACGCAGTCAAAGTGAAACACAGAGTAAAACATAAGCTAAATGGTAGAGCAGAAAAAGGCGCAGTAAATGAGTATACGTAATTATCTTTTTATTATTTTAACTAGCATGGTGCTAATTATTGCGTCTTTTTTGTCGTTTCAAAGTGCTCGTATTTTTATTGGCTCTTTTGAGCGCTCTATGGCAGGCACGATGCGTGAAATAGCTGAGCGTTATCCTAAAGAGGGGACTGACGAAGCACATGTTTTAGACTTTTATGTCACAACCGATTGGCAAAAAGTGCCTAGTAAAGTTAAAGAATATTTTCCGACTATTCCAGAAAATTCTAACCGTATTCAAAGTAAATTTGTTGACTGGGTGTATTTTGCTCCGCCGCAAAAATCTTACTCGTTGCTGACGGTGAAACGCAACAATCAATTAATCTTTATTACTCATATTAATGAGAATATCCACCAAGAAGTTGAAGAGAAATATGGCAAGCAAGCCTGGTATAACGACCCGATGATATTTATTGCCTTACTTGGCGTGTCTGGCATCGTGATTTTTATATTGGCACAGCTTTATGCATTTAGAAAGGTGACAATGCCCGTTCAACATTTGCATCGCTGGGCAAAAGATTTACAGATAGAAGATTTAAAAAATACCCCGCCCGATTTTCAGTTTAAAGAACTTAATGCACTTGCTGCCATTATTCACAGTAATTTGAGTTCGGTCGCAAATTCCGTTGAGCGCGAGCAAGAATTTTTACGTTATGCCAGCCATGAACTGCGCACACCAATAGCTGTGCTAAGAAGTAATACGGCGCTGTTAGAAAAAGTGAACCCAGAGCCAAGTGACAAAGAACGTAAAATAAGAGATCGGATCCAACGGGCGAGTTTAACCATGAAGTCGATGACTGAAACCTTGTTGTGGTTAAGCCGAGAAGGGGAAACTGAGTTAATATCTGAGCCATGCTCATTAGGGAATTTGCTCGCAACCATGCAAGCAGAATTATCGTATTTACTTTCAGGTAAACAAGTGTCGGTTGACTTGGTCACTGATAATACCGAAATTACTATTGAAACGACGCCGGTGATTATTGTCTTAAATAACCTGATCAGAAATGCTTTTCAACACACTCAACATGGCCAAGTTGATATAGTTCAATGTGGCAGTGAAGTTGTTATCACTAATGTTGAAATGGATGATGCTTCGCAAGTTTCACAAAAAACGACTGCGCAGGAATTAGGCTTTGGCTTAGGTATGCAACTGGTCGAAAAACTAGTGCTGCAATTTGGCTGGCAATACACTATTAAACATAGCGCGCAAAGTTATCAGGTGTTGATTAACTTTAAACGCTCTGAACCTGTCACAAATTCTGTTTAAATTGATCGTGTGTTAGTGAGTCAGTTAATTATTTAATTCATCTACGACACGCTTGATAATGCGTCTGTCGACTTTAATCACACTTTCATCTTTATTGTCATAGTCAAATTGGCTTAACAGGTAACTAATGGCATTAATCCGGGCTTGTTTTTTATCATCAGATTTAACTACTGTCCAAGGGCCTTCTGGGCTACTGGTGTAATAAAACATATCTTCTTTGGCTTGCGAATATTGCTCCCATAAATTTTGCGACTCTTTGTCAACCGGGCTTAGTTTCCACTGTTTTAACGGATCGGTTTCACGCTTTTTAAAGCGTCGTGCTTGCTCTTCTTTGCTAACCGAAAACCAAAATTTAATAATATGAATGCCTGAGCGTCTTAGCATGTCTTCAAAGCTTGGTACTGTGCGCAAAAACTCCATAACTTGGTCTTTATTACTAAATTTCATTACCCGTTCAACGCCTGCTCGGTTATACCAACTTCGATCAAAAAGTACGATTTCTCCGCCACTTGGCAAGTGTGTAACGTAACGCTGAAAATACCATTGGCTTAATTCGGTTTCGGTCGGTTTTTCTAAGGCAACAACGCGGCAACCTCTAGGATTGATATGCTCAATAATACGCTTAATCGTACCCCCTTTACCGGCAGCGTCACGCCCTTCAAAAATAATGACAACTTTTTTATGGTGCTTTTTAACCCAAGTTTGAAATTTAACTAATTCAATGTGCAAAGGGTTGAGCAAGGTTAAATAGTCGCTATTGCTCAATTTTTTCTGCGATTTTCGATGTTCGATGCCGTTGTAATTGTCACCAAACTCTTCTTGCTTACTTTGATCTTTAATACTGACTTCACTAACGGAAAATGAAGGGGATGGATTCATAATTGGCTCACTATTACATATAGGGATTTAATCAATGTTATCGATATTTATTTTATAAGTTTAGAAGATAGTAAAAATAAACAAAATTATTTGTGTTTGAACGCAGATCTATATCAATTTTTATTAAAGATAAAAGCTAAATTGCCATTTGTTCAGTGACTTAACTCATTTATTCACATTTTATTTTTCCATAACTTGTCGTTTATTTATAATGCTCATTACCTGTTGTTATTACCAATTTGTGTTGATTGGTTTGTTTTTGCGTGTATATTGGTTGTTTTTAATTTGATGGGTTATGTTTATATTATGCGTTTTAATTTGTTTTTACCTTTCTTGTTCTTATTGTCTGTTTCTGGTTGTGGTTCTTCAAGCGAGTCAGAAACTCAAACGCCAAATGAACCAGTAAGTGATGTTACTACGCCAGATATTCCGCCACCTGGCGATACTGAAACACCGACTGAAATTCAAGAAATCGCCTGTCAGAGCACCGCTCGATTAACGTTTGTTGAAGCGCTGGCTGATGATGAAATGACAAATTACGACGCTAGCAAGGTCATTGATGGTCAATTTGTATCGCAATCTCGTTGGTCAACTAGGCAAAATGAACAAGCTATTATCTTAACGTTAGCTGAGACGTCATTAGTAAAAGGGATCGCGATCACTTGGTTAAATGAAGAGCAAATTAGCTACAGTTATGACGTTGAAACTTCGCAAGACAACATCACATGGCAACCTGTATTAACCTCTCAAAATAGCGACGCTAGTTCAACTCGAAGTGAGTACGTTGAGTTAACGCAGACTACCGCTAATTACGTTAAAATTACTGCGCGTGGCAATGTGCTTAATAATGGCAATCATATCGTTGAAGCAGAAGCTTTTGGCTGTTTCACTGAGCATCAGTCTGATATCGCGCTGAACGACTGGTATCTGAGTATCCCTGTAGATGAAGCGACGAATACTAAATCACAAAGTATTTATGAATCGGTATTAACGGATAATTACTTTCATGCTGAATTTTTCTTTATCGACACTGAAGGTGGGCTAGTCTTTAGGTCACCGATAGAAGGAGCGAAAACATCAACGAATACCAGTTATACCCGTACTGAATTGCGTGAAATGTTGCGCAGCGGCGATACCAGTATTCGGGTGCAAGGCATCAACAAAAACAACTGGGTATTTTCTAGTGCAAGTACCGACGAGCAAGAGGCTGCTGGTGGTGTTGATGGTGAACTTGTTGCCGAACTCGCTGTGAATTATGTGACTGAAACTGGAACATCGGCGCAAGTTGGCCGCGTTATTATTGGCCAAATTCATGCGAACGACGACGAGCCGATTCGTGTTTATTATCGAAAACTTCCTCAAAACGATAAAGGCGCTATTTATCTCGCGCATGAAATATTAGATGGCGACGATATCTATTACGAGCTTATCGGCACACGCTCTCAAAGTGCAGCTAACCCAGAAAACGGTATTGAACTCAATGAACGATTTGGCTACACAATTTCGGTTGTTGGTAATTCATTAACCTTTACATTACGCCGCGAAGGGCAAGAGGATATTGCCACCGTTATTGATATGAACGACAGCGGCTACGATCAAGGTGGTCAATATATGTACTTTAAAGCTGGTGTCTATAACCAAAATAATACCGGAGATCCAAAAGACTATGTACAAGCCACTTTTTACCGCATTGACAATAGCCACCAAGGCTATAGCAATTGATACAGCGCTTATTTGGCAATAATAACGTTATAAGTACGAAGATTTTGGTTATACCAATGATGGCGCTTTGTTTGTTTTTTAGTGAATTATTGGTTGACAGATTGGTAATGTATTGCGAGTATGGTTTCACTATGGTGCATAACTTAAGTATTTTTTAAATTGATTTTACTTTGTTGATGCATGTTGGTACTCGAAATTGGTACTAGTAATTGGTATTAAAATAACTAAAAAAGAGTAGGGGAAGAATTATAATGAAAAGCAAATTGTTAATGACACTGCCAGCTTTATTAGCGCTGGGAGCCTGTCAAGATGACAATGTAACCGAGAGCATGGGTAACTCATTAGGTAGTGTTGCTATTGCTGGAGATGCCTATATTGGTTCTACATTGTCAGCTAATATTACTGATAATAACGGCTATGACAGTGCCGGTGTTTCCTATACTTGGATGCTCAATGACGAAGTCATTGCAGGCGCAACATCTGAATCTTATGTGATTGTTGAGGCTGACAACACCAGTACAATTACCGTATCGGTTTCTTATGTTGATAGCGATGGCTATAACGAAATTGCTAAATCATTTGCAACAGAAGCTATTAGGCCTGTACCGGTAAACACTGAAGGTAGTCTTGAAATATTAGGTGATGCCTATGTCGGTGATGTATTAACTGCCATTCTTTCTGATCCAAATGGCACGGGTGACAACGCAGTTGATTATGCTTGGATGGCTGATGGCTCTGAAATCGCCGACGCTGACGCAGCAAGCTACACCTTAACTAGTGCAGACTTAGGTTCTCAAATTAGTGTATCAGCAACTTATATCGATAACGACGGTTTTGAAGAAGCGGTTGTTTCTGCACAAACCGATGCGGTAATCGAAGAACCAGACTTCCCGTCAATTCCTTTAACACAAGTCGCGCAAATTACCGATAACATGTCAGATGACGCCGGTGAGTTACGTTATAAGCACAGTGGCAGTATTGAAGCGGGTAAAATGACAGTTTCATTTGCTAAAGATACTGTTGTTACTGCAGGTGGCAGCGCAAAAGAAGCCTACATCGCTCTATACGGTAGCTCTACTTCAACCAATAATGCATTGGTTGATTTACGCATTGGCAACGGAACCTATACTATTCGCAATAGCGATATCGTGGTGTCGTCAACTTTCACCCCAGGTGATTGGGTTGATGTTGAAATGACATGGGATGCAACAAGTGCCAGTGCAACGGTTGCGCCTAAAGTAACCTTAACCATTAATGGTACCGCAGTCACTAGTGACGCCTTCGACTCCGAATCTGCTGACTTTTCTAGCGTTATGGACGGTGTTGAAACGGTTGTCTTTAAATTAAGTGATACGAGCTCGATTGTAACGGGCGCTTATATTGTTGATGACTTTGTGCTTTATTCAGATCTTGCCGGCACTACTGAAGCCTTTGCTGATGACTTTGAAGGTTACAGCGTAGATGATTCACTTGATACCGATAATGCCTCATCTCCTTATAATTCAAGTACTGCCGAAGCGGTTGTTGCTGAAACTGAAGGCCGCGCCGTTGCTGCGCCACCTTTAACACAAGCAGCGCAAATTACCGATAACATGGCTGACGATGCGGGTGAGTTACGCTATAAGCACAGCTCAACGATTGAAGCAGGTAAAATGACAGTTTCGTTTGCTAAAGACGCAGTCGTGACTGCTGGCGGCAGCGCAAAAGAAGCCTATATCGCTTTATATGGTAGCTCTACTTCAACTAACAATGCGTTGGTAGATTTACGCATTGGTAACGGCACCTACACCATACGTAATAGCGACATTGTGGTTTCTTCAACGTTCACGCCAGGTGATTGGGTAAATGTTGAAATGACCTGGGATGCGACAAGCGCCAGTGCAACTGTTGCGCCTAAAGTGACCTTAACCATTAATGGCAGTGCGGTAACTAGCGATGCATTTGATTCAGTATCGGCAGACTTTTCAACGGTAATGGACGGTGTTGAAACGGTTGTCTTTAAGTTAAGTGATACGAGTTCTGTGGTAACGGGCGCTTATGTTGTTGACGATTTTGTGCTTTACTCAGATGTTGCCGGTACCACTGAAGCGTTTGCTGATGACTTTGAAGACTATAGCGTCGATGATTCGCTAGATACAGATAACGATGCTTCACCTTATAACTCAAGCACTGCCGAAGCGATTGTTATTGAAACTGAAGGTCAAGCGGTTGCGATGCCAACAGAAAACCAAGTTGCCTCTATTACCGACAATATGGGGGACGACGCAGGTGAATTACGTTACAAGCACAGCTCAACGATAGAAGCGGGCAAAATGACTGTTTCTTTTGCAAAAGATGCGGTTGTAACTGCCGGCGGTAGCGAAAAAGAAGCCTATATTGCTTTATATGGTAGCTCTACTTCAACTAACAATGCTTTGGTTGATTTACGTATCGGTAACGGTTCTTACACCATTCGTAATAGCGATACTGTGGTTTCGTCAACGTTCACACCAGGTGATTGGATTGATGTAGTTATGACGTGGGATGCGACTAGCGCTAGCGCAACAGTTGCGCCAAAAGTGACTTTAACCATTAATGGTAGCGCGGTAACAAGTGATGCATTTGATTCAGTATCAGCCGATTTTTCAACGGTAATGGACGGCGTAGAAACCGTAGTATTTAAACTAAGCGATACTAGCTCGATTGTAACAGGTGCTTATAAAGTTGATGACTTTGTCTTGTATTCAGATATTGCGGGTACAACTGAAGCGTTTGCTGATGACTTTGAAGGTTACAGTGTTGGTGATTCACTTGATACAGATAACGCGTCATCGCCATATAACTCAAGTACTGCAGAAGCTGTTGTTGCCCAAGTCATTAGATAATACATCTGACTGTTGTGCTGCAATGTACTGAACTGTACTGAACTGAACAGTGCTGAAAAGTGCTAATAAAGTGAGGCGATGTAGTTAGATTGTTAACTATATCGCATTGCAATAATGATGATAGCGCTACTTGTAGCGCTATTTTTTATTTCGCTATTATTGAATAGATTATCCGTAAAATAAGCAGTAGGTAACAATAATGAAACCTCTTTTTAAACACACAGTAAGTTTGGCTTGTATGGTGGTTGCTTTTAGTCACAGCCTAGTGTTCGCACAAGACATCATCAATAGTCACAAAGAAAAAGTAACGCTAGATGCTAATGCTAACCCTGCGAGTAACTTTGATTTGACTGATTGGAGCATTAGTTTGCCGATTGACTCAAACAAAGATGGGGTTGCAGACAACGTGCCTGAAAATTATTTGGCCAGTGGCTTAACGATTAAGCCGCTATTTTATACGGCTGATGATGGCGGTATGGTATTTCTTGCGCCAATTGATGGCCCTAAAACATCTAAAAATACCAAATACACGCGTACTGAGTTGCGTGAAATGCTGCGCAAAGGCAATGCTCGAATTAAAACCAAAGGCATTACTCAAAATAACTGGGTGTTTAGCAGTGCCAAAAGAAAAATAAAGAAAAAAGCAGGCGGTGTCGATGGCACACTCGACGCGACACTTGCAGTAAACCATGTCACCACAACGGGTGATGCCAAACAAATTGGTCGGGTGATCGTTGGGCAAATTCATGCCACCAACGATGAGCCTGTAAGACTTTACTATCGCAAACTGCCAAATAATACGCATGGTGCTATATACATGGCACATGAACCGTTAACTGGCGACGAACAGTGGTACGATTTAATAGGTTCGCGTGCCAGCAATGCAAAAAATCCTGAAGATGGAATAAAACTTGATGAGGTGTTTAGCTATCGCATTCATGTTGAAGGGCATTTATTGCGGGTGACTATTATGCGCGCTGGCAAAGAAGATGTTGTGCAAGAGGTTGACATGACTAACAGCGGTTACGATAAAAGTAATCAATACATGTACTTTAAAGCGGGTGTTTATAACCAAAATAATACCGGCGATAACACCGATTATGTGCAAGCGACATTTTATCAACTAGAAAATAAACACAATAAACGTTAGGGTCTGTTGATCTTTCGTGTTTATTTTTACCTGTCTTAAAGCACCATGTATTTTCTATGGTGCTTCATTTTTATTAACCTTCAAACCAATATTGGTCTCCAACTTTTCCCCTGTAATTTGTTCATTAGCTGCTATCTTAATAAGACCTATGCGGTATAAACATGACTAAATGAGTACAAGGAAGACCGATGACAACTAAATTCTATATTGATGCGCATGTCCATTTCTTTTCTGCTGGGCACATTCCACTGCAACAAACCATTGACAGACTCTTAAATAAAACCTTTGGTAGCACTGGCAGTAAATTAACTGCGGCAGCAGGCTTATCTGTTGCTGCTCCGCTTATTCCTTTATTACCCCTTTTAGAAAATACGGGAGCGGTGGAGGGGCGTATTGAACGCATTAAAGGGTTTATCGAGTTTTTTGATACCGATGCCGCGTTTAGCATTAATAAAGCGGTCACTTCTAGTGAAGGCATTTATTTTATTAGTGACTATGACAATCGCATTAAATTATTTACGCCACTTGTGATGGATTTCGAATACTCTGTGGTTGACTACAACCCTAATTATGTTGGTCAAAAACTATTAAAAGACCAAGTAAAAAACTTAACACAAGAAGCCAATTCTTTATTGATAAAAGAAAAGCTTATCAATAATAAATGGCTAGTTTTGCCGTTTCTTGGTTTAGATTTACGTCGATTTGACAATGCTGATAATATCGAGCACACACTCGAGCAATTAATTGCATTAAACAGCAGCGGTTTAAATGTGATTGAGCTTAATGACTTTGAACAGCCATTTGAAGATTTATACCAACAATATAATGGCGGCTGTATTGGTTTAAAAATTTACCCGAGTTTAGGCTGTGATGTTTGGCCAGAAGATGAGCAGCGCAGAGCAATTAACATTGAATTGATAAAAACACTGGCGCAAAAGCAATATCCGGTAACGGTACATTGTCAAAAAGACTCGTATGAGTCAGGCAACTTAGATCTTAGTGATGAAACCCTAATAAACTATGCTAACCCTAAAAAATGGCAAAACTTATTGAATGCGGCTGACAATCCTAAACTGTTTTTGAATTTTGCTCATTTTGGTGGCGAAGAGGGCGTTAAGCGCTTAGTTAACTGGCGTTCATGGCGAGCAGGAGATCGGGCACAATATAAAAACAAAAAGTTATTTGAGGCATTTGATCGAGATACTAAGTCGTGGACTTATCGCATTATTAAGCTTTTAAAAACACAACAAAATATTTATTCAGATCTGGCGGCATTTGATTTTGAAGACCAAAAAGCCGTAGCATCTTTTTTATGGCTGTTATATTTAGATGAACAAGGACAATTAGACGATGAGTTTCCTAACAGCCAGTATAAACTAAAAGACAAAATACTCTTTGGTACTGATGTTCCTATGACGATGTATCAATACCCTGAATATAAAGCGCAAGTTAAAGCCTTTTATCAATGCATGAAAGGGAATTATTCACACAAGTTTATGTTTGTCTTACCACCGAGTGCTTGGTTTAACGGTAATAGTAATGAATATATTGAAAATTTCATTAATCATAATCCAGCGGCATTCTTATTTAAGCGCTAATAACGTTTCATCAATTTTGTTGAATTCAAGCAATGCGTCGTTCGGGTAAAAGTTCGGTTCGCAGTCTGTGTTAGCTTTTTCGTTTTATTACTTATGTTTTATTGATTAGGTTTAAGTGCTTAGGTTTTAGTACTTAGTTAGGTAAAACGTACTATTTTAGACTAGGTTTATAACTAAGGTGTGCATTAACGTAGGCGTGGCTATTTGAATTATTCTAACGCTAGAAAACCGTATTGGCTTCAGATTGCACTTAGCTTTGTGCTTTGGAGTTTTGCAATTTGGTGCTTGGCATTTGTCGCCTTTGCATCTTCATACGCTTGTCCGGCTAAGTTAACGGCGTCGCTATTTAAAAATGACAGTTGTGTTGACGCTTGGCAGCAAGAGTTAATGGCACGTGTTGGTTGCGATGTGACTTGGCTTGAATATATTCCGGTAAGAAGAAAGCTAGAGTTGTTAAAAAATGGCAAATTAGATTTTGCTTTTGGCTTAACTCGAACAAAAGAAAGAGAAAAGTTTGGTAACTTCACTAACGATATCATTTCACATTATTATTCAATTGTTGCTCACAAAGAAAGCAAAGCGCTCAACATAACATCTTGGTGCGATGACGTCATGAAAGACTCTGATGTGATCTTACCCTTAGGCTCATTTATTAATGAAGATGTTGATGCGTTATCAAAAAATTCCACTTGCGTAAAAAGTGTTATCTATGCGCCGTTGAGTTCATATCAAGCAGCTGCAATGCTCAAAAAAAAGCGCGCTGATTTTACATTTATTTCCAATGTCATGTGGAATCGAAAAATTGTAGAGTCGCCTGAAATGCTGGAGGGGCTAGTTTTTCTCGATCAAAAATTATGGTTAGACAAAGTGGCACTTTTAGTTTCAAAAAAACATCCACCAGCATTTATTGATGCAATTAATGAGCAAGCAACCTTGCTACTTGAAGAGTCTGAGACGTTATGCGGCTTTAGTAAAATCGAAAGTGATAAAAGTATTGTGACAAACGAACCAAATCAAGAGAATAAGCCGAAGTACTAGGCTTTTAATACTTCAGGCATTATTTAATCGTTATTTAAATTTGTGTTTTAATTTTCTCAATATCTTTAGCCATAATAATGCAAGGCCCATCGGCACACCAATAAGTACCAACTCTTTAACGAAAGGCAATATGTACCTCATTGCACTTGGTATACTTTTACCATTATTTTCATTGTCACCATGAGAAAATCCGAGTTCATTAATTTGTTGTGCCCAGTCAGTAAGCTCTAACGATATCATTAATAAAGATATTGATACCGAGACCAACGAGAGCAGAAAAACACGTTGTCGCCAATGTACTTTTAAATATTTCATCAGCGTGACTCCTTGGTAAATATTTTCTTTGATAACTTAACAATCCAATGCCAATTTAATGCAAGGTGAATACCCAGCATTGGCATCAACAAGGTAGCTGAGTCGTGATGCAGCTTCGACCAAAAGTCTTGAATATCAATATTTATGTTTATTGCTGGCAATAGTGCTACCGATACCAGAAAACCGCTGATAAAGGCTAATAGCATTGTCAGGTACAACAGATAGTCCCATACAATCGTGAATCGTTCCCTTGCTGAAATTTTAGTGACAAATTTCAAGGCGCTTTGTTTTATCCAATCCCAATGCAATAAAAGGTGAATAAAAAATGGCGCAACAAAAAGTACGCTTAGCCATTCATGTAAAGGTAAACCTGTGGCTTGTGGCGCTGATACTATTGCAAAGCTAAACAATAAGATAGCGTCCATGACATATCGCGTTTTATGTAAATTTTCTTTCCAGTTAGGCATTAATTGCAACCTTATCTTTTTGATCATGCGTTTAATATTTGCTTTTGTTGTTTCCAATACGCACTCGCGTAAAGCATTGTTTTTTTATAGTGACAGTTGTTATTAAGATGCTGTTTTAATTGCCTTACTATGCTTGCTTCTGCAGCAATAAAAATAGCGGTGTCAACTAAGTTAGTGCCATGAGACTCCAGTGCTTGTACAAATTTTTTTGTTAATTTGTTGTGTGTCACTAACCAATGAATTTGAATTGCACTTGGCGCAGTTAACGTTTGAATATCACCTTCATCCGGTACTTGAATGTAGACATGTCCAGTGGCATGTGTTGGTAATTTTTCTAACGTCGCGGCAATAGCTGGAAGTGCGGTTATATCACCAAAAAACAAATGATTGTTGGCAGATAAATCTGGATGTTTTACCTCGCCAGGACCCGCGATGCCGAGATAGTCTCCAGGCTTTGCTTTTAGTGCCCAACTACTTGCTAACCCTTGATGATCATTCACAGCAAAATCTATCGTTAAGGCTAAGTTCAATTTGTCAAAGCTTCTAATTGTGTAAGAGCGCATAAACTTCTTAAAACCTAAGTAAAGGCCTAATTTAGGTTTATTGTTGCCAAGCTTAGGGTTAGGAAATATAGCTTTGACATGTGCACTTTCTTTGTTTTCAGGAAAGTCGCTTAGTGCTTCACCCGTTAAGGTTATACGTCTCATGTGTGGCGACAAATCACGGACTGACAAAACTTGTGTCATACGCATTGTAGGACCCATAATTAAATTCTCCTATTTGTTTGTTTTTAATCAGTTTATAAACAGATACACTAGAGCATGTTGAACTTTGGTGTATGTTTTTTCAGCAGTATATTGCGTATTTATACAAGGCAGCGCCTATGCAGTGTGGTTGTTCCACATAAATAGGCGATAAAGACTTTATGCTCCTGCAAAGTCACCTTACCCCACATCCATGTGGGGCAACGTAGTAGAAATACGCAATAAACGCTGTCTTTAAGATTCGATTAAACGTGATTTACTCTGTGTTATAGCTCATTTATATAGAACGCTATGCCTCTTTATCTTTTTCAAAAATCAGAATCACGTTTAATTCGAACGAAATTTGTACCGCAATGGTCAACATGCTCTAGTTAAGTGTGCTTCAACCTTTGGTTTTACAACCAGTGTCATTACAATTGAAAAGCAAAGACCAACAGGTAACGCATACAACAAGCTGTTGAAGATAAGCTGTAAATAATGAGCATTTAGTTCAACGTTGAAATTGCTGACGACAGTCACGATTGCCATGGCTGACTCTATAATGATGGCCATCATCACACCTTGTAATAAGTTCTTTTGTGTTGTTGACCAAGATAAAAAGAAGCGTTTAATGAGCTTGTTAATGGTATAAAAGCTAACGGCGCCAAAAGGTAACATTACTAAAAATGCAAAGGTAAGCGCATTGGTCCATGCTTCAATGAAATTCTGGGTGGGTAAAAGGTTAACCCATGTCATAATTGCGGTTAATGTACCAATTAAAGCCAGCATAATGACTAATATTATCGATAGAGGTTTTAGTTTATATTGCATAATACTTTCCTTTAATATGGTTGATAATGTCAACTATATTGCTTATGGTTGACTTTGTCAACTAAATTAAGGTATTCAAAAGTTATTAGGAGAAAAAATGGAATTAAGTGAAGCGCTGTTTAGTTTAGTGCACACCGTGCGCAACAATATGCAGCAGGAGCTCAAACAATTAACAAGCGATTTGTCGCCAATGCATTTAAAGTCGTTAAAAGTTATATCAATAATTGATGATTGCACAGGGCAAAAGCTTGCAGATTTTATGGGGCGAGACAAAGCGCAAATTAATCGACTTATTAAAGAGTTAGTGAGTCAGGAATTCATTATAAAATCAGAAAATAAACAAGATAAACGCAGCCAAATTTTAACGTTATCAGAAACGGGTCTTAAGGTAATGATGCAATTTCAATGCGCAGAAAAAAGAGTGTTTGATAAAATGATTGCCGATATACCAAAAGCGCAAATAGAAAGCTTTATTCTCTTAACGCAAACACTTAAAAATAATTTAGGGTGATTAACAATAGGTTAATTTACAAAGGTGATATTGACGAAAAAAGCACCATTGTCAGTAAAATGGTGCTTTTTTGTATTAGATGACGAGACAGTAGTTAATCGCTTACTTATTTGTTTTAAATTTACGTGATGCTAAACCTAAAATACCTAAAGCGAATATGGCCAGTGTTGAAGGCTCTGGCACTGTTTTAACTTTCATTCTTGTTGACGCCAGTACTTCTTCAGTAAGTTTGTCTTTAACTTCTAGTTTAAAACCATATGTACCTTCAATATTTGGATCAAAATCTTGCATCAACCAACCAATGTTCATTGAATTTTGAGCAATTGAGTTATCTCCACCAATATAGTTATCTGTAAACTTAGTTACCGGATCAAACGTTAACCAGTCTCTTTTATTTTTACGTGGGTCTAAATCGACACTTAGTTCAATTAAAAAATCGTCAAATACGCGATCGGTGTTTGAGCCGTCGTAATTAAGGTTAATTGCAAATTCAAAATTCCAAGCAGCACCAGGTGCTCCAAATTTAGGGTGTAAACCTGTGCTCATTTCATAAGTGCCAGCACCGTTACTATTAAAACTACCTTCATAAGGTACTTTAGCACGTAAGCCGAGCTCAATATTATTTTGGTTATTTTTCCATGCTTTGTTAACAACAAAGAAACCATTTTCATTGCCAGAACCAAATAAGACGCCAGTACTTATGTCCGCATCGTAAATTACACCCGCTTGGGCAAAGCTAGCAATAGATAAGGCGAAGCCTGCAATAATTGATTTTAACATTTTTGAATTCATTTTCATTTTCCTTGGTAAAACATTCCTTTAGATAGAATGGGTTCTCTTTTTCATTGTACAAATATGCAATTACACTGCCAAGTCTGTAAGTTGTTGTAATTTAAGGGGAAGTATTGCTGATTGCTTTTGTTTGTATTAGTACACATTAAAACTGTAAATTAATTGGACACTTGTTCGGTTTTTGCTGAGTAGGTATGAAGTTGTTACTTTTAATCGCTTTATGTTGATATAAAAAATAGTCTGCAACCGAGGAATTACCTTGGCCGATAGCGATGAAATTAACAGGTGACAGCACTACTAGGTAAGGTTAGTTATTAAAATAATACAAAGCGTTAGGGTATATAGGTTACATTTCGTTTTGTGTTTCTTCTTATTGAAGTGTAAAAAAAGCTGACACTTTTTTGTAAGGCGTCTGTTATGTAGAGCGTCTGTTTTTAAAGTGACAGTTTTCACTTGGCTAGCTTAATCACTCGCCCAATTAAACCTGCTTTAGCTAACGTATTAAATGAACCAATGCGTTCAACATTTATAGCGGCTGAATTTTAAAACATCCGACAATGGCTAAATTTGATAGCCGATAAGCGACATCGTTAAGGTCGCCGCTTGAAATTAATACCGTAGCAAAATGCAATAATGTTAATTTTTTCGAAAAAATTCAGTGTTTTATTTGCGTTATCTATCATTGTATATTTAAATTTTAACTACAGTTAGTGAAATAAGTTTGAGGCTGTCATGGTCTTGTTGTTTATCACCTAAAATTTTGAGAACAATAAATGATAAAACAATCTTGGAAGTTATTATTATCGCTGTTGTTGATAATGACATTTCAGCCATGGGGACATTTGAGTGCTAACGAGTCAGCACAAGAAGCAACTAAACAAAACTATTCAGTTAAACAAAGCTACTCAGTCACCCTGAACGTACAGCATATCGATAATAAAGCTGCAGCTGATTTAATTGTTTATTTAGAGCCGCTAAGTGCTGCTCTACCATTACCCGCTAACCAAGCAATCGTTAAAGTCAGTCAAAGAGATAAAGCCTTTGCGCCTTACATCAGTGTTGTTCAAAAAGGTGGACAGGCAAATTTTGTCAACGAAGACGATATTACCCACCATATTTATTCACCGGTAAGCGATAATAAGTTCGCATTTAAAATAAAAACCCATGAGCAAAAGCTGCTACCAAGTTTTGAACATGCCGGGGAAGTGGCGATGGGCTGTAATATTCATGATTGGATGAGTGGTTATATCTTGGTGGTTGATACGCCGTACTATGCCAAAACGAATGCGCAAGGGCAGGTAGAGATAAGTGATGTTATCGCCGGAGATTATTTGCTTAATATATGGCATCCGCAAATGAGCGCTGCTGAAAATAAACAAGTTCAACGTATTGAAATACAAAATAATACTAAACTTTCAATCAAGCTAAAATCCTCTTTTAATCATCTGCCTGAGCAAAAAAGTGAAGATGATTTTGACTTTTTGTCAGACTATTAAGGAAACTTGGTTTGAAAAGCCTTCAAAATAAAATATTTTTACTCTTTGTTGTCTTACTGTTGTTGGTTCAGGCTGTCGGAATATGGACAATATATGAAGGCAATCGCACACAAGAGCGGCAAGCGATTGAAAGCAGGCTAAAAACTGCACAAACCATTTTTACTGAACAATTTCAGGACAGACGAGAGTACCTTAGCGCCTTTGCTGAAACAGCAGCGCGCGATTATGGTATTAAACAAGTCTTTAATGACGATGTTCGCAGTTTACTGGTGGCATTAAATAATCACCGTAAACGCATTGATGCCGATTTGGCAATGACGATTTCAGCTGATGGCATTGTCACGGGGCAAATATTTGTTGAACATATAAACAATGCAACACCTCGTGTTTTAGCCGGCAGTGAGCGTGCACAGAACTTTCGTTATCCGCAATGGCTTGAACTTGAGCAGCAATCAAATTTATACAGGTTAGATGGTCGGCTATATCAATTAAGTTTATCACCGCTAGAAGTTGGTCAAAAAGTGATTGGCTGGGTGGGTTTTGGTTTTCAACTCGATAATCGTCTGACTCAACATTTTAAAAATATCACGCAACTAGAAATTGACTTTTTACTTGCTCAAGGCGTTGATGAAGACATTTCAGTGTCCACCGGACTAGATGCAAAGGAAAAAACAACACGCTGGCAATTAATCGCTTCATCTAATAGCAATTCAAACCTCGAGTTTTCACAAAACATTCTTGTCAATAACATTCCGGCAAACTATATCGCGACAAATTATATTGTTAATGTCCATAACCAACCGCAGTTTGGTGTTGCTATGTATGGTTTAAAGGCAGATATTGTTGAAGTCTTGCAATCGAAGTGGTGGCAATTTTTGATCTTGGCAGCGTTAACCTTATTGTTATCTTTAGTGAGCGCATATTGGATTGCCGCCTCAGTAACTAAACCGGTGAGACAGTTGGTTAAACAAGCGAAAATAGTCGCACAAGGGCAATACGACCGCCGCTTAGCAATATGCGATAAAAGTGAACTTGGTCAGCTTGCCCAAGAGTTTAATGTTATGCAACAAGCGGTGCTTTCGCGCGAGCAAGCAATAAAACACAGCGCAGATCATGACGGGCTAACAGACCTACCTAATAGGAATGTATTAGTTAGCACTATGTCGCATTTAATTGAACAAGAAACTGCCTTTTCAATTTTACACCTTAATTTAAGTCGCTTAAAAGATGTTAATGAAACCTTAGGGCATGATGCAGGTGATTGGCTTATTAAACATGCCGCCAAATTGCTTAATAAATTAAATGATATCGAATTATTATGTCATTTAGGCTCTGATGAGTTTGTCATCGTATCTACCAACATAACTGACGCTGAAAACCATCAGTTAGTTAAACAACTTCATCAAATACTGGATGAAGGGGGCGACTACTATGGTGTGATATTACCCTTACAAATGCGTATTGGTATTGCCAGCTATCCTAAACATAGTCATGGCCTTAAATCTTTGCTACAAATGGCCGACCTTGCGCTTAACCATACCAGTAAACATAACAATGGCGTGCAAGTGTATGATGATTCATTAGATGTAAATAGTATCGAGCGCTTAAGCTTGATCAACGATTTAAAACAAGCGATTGCTGAGCAACAGTTAACCTTGTTTTATCAGCCAAAGGTTGATTTAAAAACAGGTTCTCCGACTCATGCTGAGGCACTTGTGCGTTGGCATCACCCTAAATTGGGCATGTTACCTCCCGATGAATTTATTCCCATTGCTGAGCAAACAGGGCAAATTAATGCCTTAACGCAATGTGTATTGTTAATGGCTTTGAAGCAACATCAACAATGGCAACAGCAAGGCATTGATATCAATATTGCGGTTAATATATCGGCTGAAAATTTAAAAGACGCAAAATTTTTAGGTTTTGTTCGCGATGCGATTGCCAGTTATAACATTCCTTCAAATAAATTGACCCTTGAAGTCACTGAGAGTGTTGTTGTTGAAGATCCGCAAGCAGCAATTTTGTTACTTCAGCAATTTAAAGATCTTGGTTTTAAAATATCAATTGATGACTATGGCACAGGTTATTCGTCGCTTGCACAATTAAAGCAGCTACCCGTTCACGAGTTGAAAATTGATAAATCATTTGTACAAAAACTTAAAGATGATGAAGACGACCAAACCATTGTTCGTTCAACGATTGAACTTGCTCATAATATGGGTTTAACCGTGGTCGCTGAAGGGATTGAAGATGAATTCGCATTAGCTTGGTTGGCCAAGCATGGCTGCGAATATGCACAAGGGTACTTTATTAGCAGACCGCAACCGGTTGATCAAATTACGCAATGGCTATTGAGTAAACCTGTTTACAAACCGTTAAAAGATCATTAAGTGTAAGCTTGATAATTTAGAAAAAACTAAAGTTCCGAATCATAATAAATACAATAAGGGTGAGGATGTTAAAGCAAGGTGGTTTGATAAGTGTTGTTTGTTTCTGCTTGGTATGTAATGCCGCAAGCAGTGCTGAAATTGACGTCAGAGGTATTGTTGATATAAGAGCCTCGCATACCGATTCTATCGACAGTTATGTTCATGGCGGTTACGGAAAATTTTCAGCCAGTAATGGCAACCAGTTATCGCTAGCGCAACTCGGGCTAGACTTATCCGTTCGATTAGACAACGGCTTTAGTGCTCATGGTGTTGTTAACGGTTTTAGTGACAGTGAAGAAACTGAAGTTGGTTTTACCGAAGCGTTTATTAAGTACAAATCTTTGCCGAATGAAAATGGTTACCGTTGGCAAAATAAGTTTGGCATTTTTTATCCTAATATCTCTTATGAAAATGAAGCGACTGCTTGGTCAAGCAGGTACACCTTAAATTCTTCAGCAATTAATACTTGGCTTGCTGAAGAAGTGCGCTTATTGGGCAACGAAATATCATTAACGCGTTTAGGTAAATTTAACGACGCACCTTATGATCTCAATTTTTCAGCAACCGCTTTTAAAAGCAATGACCCTGTTGGAGCCTTACTTTCTTGGCATGGCTGGACAATATCGCAACGACAAACCTTGTGGAATGAAAAGCGCACCTTACCCAATTTTGAAGCATTAAGACCGGGTAATCCGCTAGAGACGCAAGCCAAACAATCAGACCCATTTACCGAAATTGATAAACGTTTAGGCTTTCATGGAAGAGGCGCGATTAGTTTTCACCAACAAGGTGAGTTGTCTTTAGGGTATTACCATAATAATGCCCAGCCTTATAAGGTCATCGACGGCCAATACGCATGGAAAACCCGTTTCATTCATGCCGGCTTAAAGTGGAAACTCGCTGCAGACTTTACTGTTGTTGCTCAGTATTTAAAAGGCGATACGTTAATGCAAAATCCTGATCGATTCGACATGGTCAATAATGATTACCACAGTGCTTTTGTATTGCTCTCAAAAAAAATAAACACTTATCGGGCATCGGTTAGGCTAGAAGAGTTTTCAGTTATTGATAATGACTCAACTCAGGGTGATGACAATAATGAATATGGTAAAAGCGCGACCTTTAATGTCAGTAAACGCCTTAGCAGGCAGCTTTTTATATCAACAGAATACCTTTGGGTAAAGTCACGTAGAGCAGCAAGAGCCTATGTTGATGAACCGGTAAAATTAACCGAGCAGCAGTTGCAATTGGCCGCTAGGTACTATTTTTAGTATTTTTACTCAAGCCTTTAATAGGTGCCGTTAAATAGGCGTCATTCCTTAACGGTAAGTCAATATCAATTACTGTGCGATTAACTTATCGGAACAGCTTAGCACGATCGACAATCCCCTATGTTATAGCAATGTATAGATTTATTAGTCGCTGAAAAAATCACTGTCTACACTATTTATCTAACACTAAATAAATTCCCATAACTCTTAATTACGCAGGAACTTTGTAGCAAATGTATGTGAGTAATTAGCATGCTTTATCGTTTTTTTGTTGTCTTTTAAATCAAAGACTTAAGAGCTGTAATGTTTTGTAATGTCGTCGTTTATTAAAGTAATATACATTTAGATTAGTATAAAAATCAATCATATTGGATAGGTGTATTACAGATGTCATTTATACAGGGAATTTCACAATGAAATCAATATCTAAACTCAGTTATGTAATTGTTCTTTTGCCTCTTTTACAAGTCGATGTTCTTGCGAAAGAGCCGTCTAAAAGCCGGCAATCGAACATCACTTTACCCATCATAAGCTCAACATTACCCACGTCAGAATCATTTGGCGGCACCGTTTCGCTAGACGCGCTACAGCATGATTTTGATGTGTTTTCTTGGCAATCTTTTATTGCGTTAAATTGGCCTGCTAACGCCGATGGTAGCCCAAATAACTCAATAGAGATTGGCACTGAAGATGCCAATACAGTTTGGCAGCATTACAAAGAAAGCCGTGATATTTTCTTGCCTAATGGAGCTAAACCGCTTGGCTGGGATCAAACAACGTCACCTCCGTCCGAGTGTCTAGGCAATAAAAAGCACGCGGTTTTAAGTCAAGTTGGCAAAACGCCCAATGTACTAGATGAAAGTGGCCAACCTTTTCAAACAGGTCCCTTGATTGACCAAAATGGTTTGTATACCCGTTTTGAAATTTTAACCAATGAAGTGATGTTTGACTACATCGTAGACAATGAATTATACAGTGAAGAGGGTCAAGCAACGTTTAATGCCGATGCTAACTTTCCTTTTAGTAGCTCAAGTAAAGTGGGCTCGATTATGTTAAAGGCAGCATGGAAGGTCATTGGCACTAATGATGATGCCAGTAAATTTCACACCTCAAAGGCTTACGTTTATAACAACCCGGATGAACAAAAAGGGGTAGAAGCAGCCTGTAGTTTACAAAAAGTCGGCTTGGTCGGTTTTCATATTGGTACTAAAGTATCGGGTAACCCGCAATGGATATGGTCAACCTTTGAGCATGTTTATAATGTGCCAACGCAAGGAGAATCGCTAAAACGTGACCATTATAACTATTTTAATACCGAGCAAAAACAGTGTCAGGCCAACAGCAAAGACTGCACACCTGTTAATACGCCTCCGCCACGACCTTGGGATCCTGCAACGCCACATACAACACCCAGCCAAATAGAGCGAGTCATTGCCATTGACAAGGCAACAATGGCGCTAAATGCTCAATATCAAGCGGCACTAAAAAATATTAAGGCTGATTCGGTTTGGGCAAATTATGAATTGGTTAGTACACAGTGGCCAACTAATGCTAACAGTAAAACCGATCCAACGGGTATTCCTGCACCTATGTTCTTGGCCAATACCACCCTAGAATCTTATATACAAGGAGAAGTAAAGCAAACATCTTCTAGCTGTATTCAGTGTCATAATAATGCCACGATGACCAATGGTCTATTTGCCGATTTCACTTATCTGCTACAACGCGCACAACCCACGAAGAAGACAAAATAGCAAAGGAGAATACCATGGAAGATATGTCAAATAATGCTCAGCAAGATAATCAACAAAATGATCAGCAAGGCATGGAAGCTTTTATTGGTTTAAGTGCGGTCTTAACAGGGTTTAATCAAAGCATCATTGCGCCGCAACTTGACCCCGTTGATATTAAATCAACGTATCTCAGTTTTTGGCGTGAAAATACCGATGTTAATGAGCAAGGTTTGAGTGACAGAATATTAAGCTTATTTTCTACCTTAAACAGTAAATTACCTGCACTCACTGAGCAACAAATAGGTGAACATATGCTTGATGATGAACAAGGTCAGGCTTTTGTCTTAGCCTGTAGAAACTTGATTTTTTTATGGTACATGGGGGCATGGCCAACGGTTATTGACAATGGCAATGATGAAACCCAAGGGATGACCGACTCAAGTTTGTTATCAAGTGAATCTTATACCTCAGGCCTAGTCTGGCAGGTTATGCAAGCACACCCAATGGGTGATTCAAATTATCGTTACGGTTACTGGAGTAACCCTCCGGCAGATTTAAGTGATTACACCGGTAATGCAACTAACAGTGAAAGTTAAGGGATGAACATGACTGATACTACAAAATATGATGCCGTGATTGTCGGCTCTGGCATCGCTGGGGCTATTGTTGCTAATGAATTAGGCAAAGCAGGTAAAAAAGTGCTGATCCTAGAGTCAGGACCAGAAATTCCCGCTGATCGCTCTAAATATATGCAAACATTCTATACGGCGAATGCTAAAACGCCAGAATCGCCTTACCCTCCACAAACACAAGGCGCGGTTAAAAATGATGACAATAACCCACTTGGCTTACCTGATCCCGCCACCGAAAATACGCCACGTTATACGGTTTTACAGGTGGATGCATGGCGTAAACCTAAGCAATGTTATTTTGATTACACGCCACAAGAGACTGGCATAGATGGTACTAGCTTAAAGGCAAAGTTTGCTTTTGCCAGTTCTTATGAACGTATTGGCGGAGGGACGACATGGCATTGGTTAGGTACATCATTACGACATTTTCCTGAAGATTTTGAACTTAACACCTTATATAAACAAGGTATTGATTGGCCTGGCGGCGCAGACTTTTATCAAAAACTAGTGCCTTATTATGAAAAAGCTGACATCGAAATAGGTGTAGCAGGTGATAAAACGGCAGTGGATAAGCTCTATAAGCAATTCTCTGTTGACCCACAAAATACCTATGGCGATTTTTATAATTTCCCCATGCCAGGTATTACGCAAACAATTCAAGACCAGCTTTATATTGATACGCTTGATGATATGCAGTACGACGGGAACCCTGTTTTTGTTACCCCAACACCACAAGGCAGAAACTCACGCCCTGGAGAGCGTCGACAATGTGCAGGCAATACTAACTGTATTCCTATTTGTCCAATTCAAGCAAAATATGATGCCACAGTCACTATTGCGCGCGCCTTACAAACAGGTAACGTGGATATTCGTTACCGACATGTTGCTTGCAATATATCGCTTGATCCAAACAGTCAACAAGTGTCGGGCATCGACTATGTTACTTATGCCCACCAAGACGGCGTAAAAACAGGTTGTGGCACTGCCGTAGGGAAAGTATACATACTTGCTGCACATGCTATTGAAACACCTAAGTTATTATTAATGTCTGATAAAAATCCAGGTTTTGAAAATGGGGTGGCAAATAGTAGTGACCAAGTAGGACGAAACCTAATGGATCACGTGATGTACTTAGGGTGGGGTTTATCTAAAGATCCTATTTACCCTTACAGAGGCCCATTATCAACTTCTGGCATTGAATCACTAAGGGATGGCGAGTTTAGAGATAAACGTTCGGCTTACCGTATTGAAATTGGCAATGAAGGTTGGCAATGGGCAGCGAATGATCCCGCGACCACATTAGCTGATTTCGTTTTTGGTCAAAATAATAGTCAGCTCAATGGTAATTCTGTTAACGAGCAAGGGCAACAGCTACGTTGGCAACAGGCAAGCACAAAACCTTTTAGGAAACTATTTGGTCAGGAACTCGTAGAAACACTCAACCAAGTTTATACACGTCAAGTTCGGTTAGGCTACTTAATTGAGCAATTACCGGATCCTGAAAACCGGGTGCAATTGTCTACTACGCTAAAAGATAATTTGGGTTTTCCAAGGCCCTTAGTCACTTACCGTTTAGGCTCTGAATACGAAAGAAAAGCCTTTGTATCAGCTAAACAAATAACCACAGAATTGTTTAATAAAATTGGCGCAACAGAGTATACCAAACCCGCCGATGCGCCGAAATATTCAGGTAATGATGTCACGTCAACCAATTTTCAATACAAACATGATAACGGTGACGTTGATAACTTTAAATTTTATGGGGCGGGACATATTGTTGGTACCTACTGTATGGGTACAGATGCCAGCAATTCGGTATTAAATGACCGTCAACAATCTTGGGACCATAAAAACTTGTACATGGTAGGCAGTGGTGTTTTCCCAACCATAGCAACAGGTAATCCAACACTCACCATTGCCGCGTTAACGTTTCAAGCGGTAGAGCATATATTAACTGATTTACGGCAATAAACGCTCAATCAAAATGGCTAGTGTTTATCATGCTAGCCATTGCTTACATTATGCCAAGCTTAAAGTAACTTTTACCTTCTAAGTCATTTAATTAAAGGAATAATAATGTCATATCGATCTATTTTACTACTCACTTTAATTTTAGTGCCGTTAAACAAGGTTCTGGCTAAATCAATACAAACGGACAGTGAAAATTTTAGCGCAATAAGTCATCAAGTAAAAACCTGGGGCGCAGCCCAATCTACTTTAGTGGTGATGGACAATGACGATACCCTAACAATGATGAACTGCCCTGACCACAATAATACCATCACCTGCCAGTATTTGGGCGGAGCAGCTTGGTTCACGTGGCAACAAGCACAAATTGAAAATAAAAGTGAACCCCGTGTTGCCGATAATGTTACGGATTTAATTGCTATATCAGGTTTGATTTTTTCATTGTCTAATATGGAATATACCGCGGAACAAGTACCTAAAACGCTGAATGAGTTGTCAAAAAAAGGCGTTCGTTTTTTAGTGGAAACAGCTCGAGGAAATGGCAATGTATCGGCGACAGAACGTCAATTTTCACAATTGCTTATGCCATCTTCAATAAGTTTACAGTCTTTTATTAAACAGCATTCCTTGGTGTTTTCTCAAGGTAATATTGCCAGTAAACCTAGCCCATTTGAGCCTTGTGCAGATGAAAAAATGCGTCCAATTACCTATCAAAATGGTGTCATGTATTTAGCAGGTCAAGATAAAGGCAAAAACTTAAAATGCCTAGTTAAAAAATACAACGAACAACAAGCGGTTAAAACCAAAATAAGCCATATTATTTTTATTGATGACACTTTAAAAAATGTTAAAAGTGTTGCCAGCGCCTTTAAAAATAGTAAGGAATATACCGTCAACGCCATTCATTACACCGCCTTAGCTAAGCACAAATTAGCGCTAACTAAAGGCAGCCAAGCAAGTGCTTATCAACAAGCAGCGATGAACCGCTGGTATAAAATAAAATCAACGTTAGAACTGTCACTACTTAACCCCGCATTACCTTAGCAAAAGCGATGCACCTTAACGCTTGCAGTTATTTATTAAATAAAGGAATTAATAATATGTCGATTTCAATAAAATCAAGCTTAGTTACGTTGAGTTATATTTTTTGTCTGTTTTTTATTGTCAGTAAAGCTGTCCAAGCAGAGCCAAAATACCAAGGAGTTAATACCTGCTCAGGTACTTATCCTAGCTACTGGCAAGACCCCGCTGCAAAATTTAAAGACATGTGGACAGGTCAAAAAATAACTAATGTGCCGACAAATACATGGAAAAAAGGCGTTTTTCAGCTATCTGATAATTATCCCAATAAGCTAATAGACGATAAAGCAAATCAGCCTTGGCGCGATAAACGCTTTGATGCACTGTTTTTGGCTGATACCAATCAAACCACCAAAAAAGAACTGGCTGAAGAATATTCATGGTTAGTCCTTAATTACATACATGAAGGGAATATCAATCAAGCCAATCAAATGGATTTTGATGTGTGTAACAACCCTGTACGCCCTTGGTACCATATTCCTTTTCAAACATATGATGCGATGAGTGGCCGAGAATTTACCCATGGATTAACACGGGAAGCCCCGGTAACCTTCTCAGTAAAAACGGGCAGTGGCTTAGTTAACACCACCATGTGGGCTGTTGGTATATACAATGCAACAGCGGCGTATACATTGGGGGAAGTCTGGCAAAAAAATGGTCAAGCAAAAATACCCACACAAAGCATCGCTTTTCATGAAGGTGCCGTTATTGGTAAACCCTTGTTCAATACCGCAACTGTTGAGCAATTGCCGGTATTAAAAAATATGCCAAGCTGGAATGCAAATATTTCAGCGCCTTCATTTTGTAAATGTACCGCCAAGATCAAAGGTCAACAATGTAACTTAATCGAAGAAAGCAACCAGTGTCCGCGCAGTTACAAGCAATGGCCAAACGTTAAACTTCTACAGTTTGATATAGCGATTAAAGATAGCAGGGCGCAAGGTACAGGCTGGGTTTATGGAACCTTTGTCGCAGATGGAGAACGTAAAGCATCGGTTAAAGAGCCTTGGCTACGAATGAGTCTACTTGGGCTAATGTGGGGGAATGATACGCCACCTATGGGCGAGCTAGCCTACAACTACCCAAAAAATCCGCGTAAAAATGGATTTAGTGAAGAAGTTATTATCTGGGATACCGTAGATACATTAAATGCCGCCAGTGGCACCGAAATATCAAAACAAATGGGGCATTTAGGCTGTAATTACCGGTTAAATGGCCCTGCTGACAATGCAAATAGTTCATGTCTAAGTTGCCATGGCACCGCATCAGTTCCTGATGAAAATGAAGTGACGCCGCCAAGTATTTCACAGTTTTCAAAAACACAAACCAATGAATGTGTAACCCCTGATCCCGGTTCTAAAGTCGCAGGGACAGATCGTAGCGGCACACCCTCGAAAGTAATCAATGGTGTATCTTTTGCCGACATGGACTCGTTATATTTTGCTAATGTACCTGCTGCAACTAGCTTTAATATGACAGTAGCTACACCAAAAGGTCAGGTAAATGTGATGGGAGAAGGTGTACCAAGTTATGCTGACAGTCAACAAAAGCAATGGATTTCACTTGATTATTCCTTACAGCTTTCTATTTCACTTAAACAGTGGATGCAATGGCAAAAACATAAAAATAGTCCACAGACGGTTAGGGTAGTCGATAAAGAATTACGTCGTGAGTAAATAACTTAATGAGTTTCAAGATGCTTATCTGAACCAATAGTTTTAGCGCCAAGCCACTATGGTTCAGATAGCCGCATCTATAGGCGTAAACAGTGTTTTTTCTGCTCAAAAACAGTCAAGTTCACCGTTTTTAGTCTTCTTGTTTTTAAACGTACGAATGCCACTATCAACCATGTCAATAAGCTCAAAGTCTAGCCCTGTAGCAATTTCGTGTGTTGATTTTAATTGACGCACAAGTGGGCAGGTGCCAGATTGTGTTTGCTAAATAATGTGACTTATTCAATATTGTCGATAATCGCCAATAGCGGCAAGCTAGTTGGTTTGAGCAATAGATTAGCTTGTTAAATGCCAATTACAGGCCATAAAAAAGCACCATTTTCTTAGTAAGGAAATATGGTGCTTTAGTGATTCGAGAGTGTGAGTCTTTTACACTTTTTTAAATTTACGTGATGCTAAACCTAAAATACCCAATGCGAAGATAGCGAGGGTTGAAGGTTCTGGCACTGGTGCCGAAGCAGAAGACTGCACCAATGCCCCAAAGGTGTCGCGTGTATAATCATACGTATTATTAAATATATGCTTAGTATCAGTGCTCGTGTATATAAAACCACCATCATCGTTTGCATTTGCTACACCGTCATCCCAACGGATCCAGATATAATCTTCAAGTGAACCCATAATATCAAAAGCTGCGTCACGGTCTGAAGAAATAGGATATTCTGCGATAATATTGTCAAATAAATTACTCGCATTATTAAATGTATCTAATGTGAAGCCTTGGCTTTCAATCGTGGCCACATCCATATTGTAAAACTTGTTAATATCCCAATAGGTGATCCCGGAAACAGTATCAGTAAAGCCATCGTTAAGCGTATCAATAGTAGCTTCAATGATCCCCGCATTAGCAAAATTACTCGCTGATAAAACGAGTCCAACACAAGCTGCTTTTAACATTTTTATATTCATCGTACTTTCCTTTACAATTCATTCCGAGAAATGAGGATCATATTGTTTATATTCTTTATTTTTGTAAGCAGCATAAATCACGCCAAACATAGAAAAGCTATTTTTTTAAAGGCTTACCTATGAATGATAAATTACTAAATGCATCAGTGTAAAATAATTAGACACTTTGCTAGATAAAGCTCATCACTTTAAATAAGTGTGTTTTATCAAATACGGCAACTACCACGCCCAGTAACATTCCTGTATAATCCCGCGCATTAAACAATTGCCTTCGCGCTTATTCCAAGTAAAGCCTGAATTTGCAATAAAGGCGGTTAAATCACCATTTATGACGCTGCTCTTTATTGCTTTCTATAAGTAAAGCGCCAGTAGCAATATTAAGAGTAAGTTGAGAGACATATGACCGTAGAACAATTCGACCCAAATGCTCCTAAAGCGAGTAAGAAAAGCAGTAACTCTGCCGAGAGCCAAACAACCACGTTAGATATTCCAGCTAAAATGATTGATGAGCAGCATCAAGCCGTTGTTGATAATACAAAAAACAACAAAGCAGACGGCGCAAAAGTGGGTTTTGTTAGCCTTGGCTGTCCAAAAAACTTGGTCGACTCTGAGCGTATTCTTACCCAGCTTCGTACTGAAGGTTATGATGTGGTCAATTCTTATGATGATGCTGAATTGGTGATTGTAAATACCTGCGGTTTTATTGACTCAGCAGTACAAGAGTCGCTTGATACGATTGGCGAAGCGCTAGCCGAAAATGGCAAAGTATTAGTGACCGGTTGTTTGGGCGCGAAAAAAGATGAAATTGTTGAATTACACCCGAATGTACTTGGTGTAACAGGCCCGCATGCCTACGATGAAGTGTTAAATCAAGTACACGAACATGTGGCTAAGCCGGTTCATAATCCGTTAATTGATTTAGTGCCTGATCATGGTGTGAAACTTACCCCTAAACATTATGCCTATTTGAAAATATCAGAAGGCTGTAATCACCGTTGTACTTTCTGCATTATTCCGTCAATGCGCGGCGATTTAGACTCTCGCCCTGTAGGCGATGTATTAGGTGAAGCGAAACGCTTAGTCAACGCTGGCGTTAAAGAGTTACTGGTAATTTCACAAGATACATCAGCGTACGGTGTAGATGTAAAACATAAAACTGATTTTTGGGATGGCATGCCGGTTAAAACCCACATGCAGCAGCTTTGTGAAGAATTATCAAAGCAGGGTGTTTGGGTGCGTTTGCATTATGTTTATCCGTATCCGCATGTTGACCACATTATTCCATTAATGCGCGATGGGAAAATTCTGCCGTATTTAGACATTCCATTTCAGCATGCCAATAAACGTATTTTAAAATTAATGAAACGTCCTGGCAGCTCTGAACGGGTATTAGAGCGCATTAAAAAATGGCGTGAAATTTGTCCTGAATTGGTCATTCGCTCAACCTTTATTGTTGGTTTTCCGGGAGAAACTGAAGAAGAGTTTGAAGAGCTTTTAGCCTTTTTAGAAGAAGCACAGCTAGATCGTGTTGGTTGCTTTAAATACTCACCAGTAGAAGGTGCAACCGCCAATGACTTACCTGATCATGTATCAGATGAAGTGATGGAAGATCGCCTACAACGCTTTATGGCAGTACAAGCCAAAATAAGCGCTGAAAAATTACAAGCACGCATTGGCCAAGAATACTTGGTATTAATTGACGAAGTGAATGAACTTGGCGCGGTAGGGCGTTCGTACATGGATGCACCAGAAGTTGACGGAAAAGTACACCTTTCTGATGAGTTTGACGTAAAACCAGGTGATCAAATTTGGGTGCAAATTATTCATGCCGATGAACATGATGTTTGGGGCGTTCGAGTAGAAGACTAAGGCCTTAACGGTACAATATAACGGTACAATATAACGGTACAATAATTAGGTTACCAATGTGCTTGTCTCGCATGTTGGTAACCTTTTTTCTTTTTATTCTAATTTTTTCTATTTCGCATGAACTCAATGTTGACTTGTCTTCAGTTACTATTGTCATCTATTTTTATTCTACCTGTTGATATTTAAACTGAATATTTCAATGCTTTGCGCGCTAACTCTTAACCTTTTCTAAACCATCATTGCCTTCAAAATAGCGTTTATATTTGAGCCTGCGCTAGTTTTTGATCTTAGATAACGAAATGTAAATATTGTTACAAATGATAACGATTTGCATTTACATATCTTCATTTAGTGGTTATTATCCAATTAATGAGTTTTTACTCTAATTAAATTCTTATAAATCACGGGAAAACAACATGAAAGAGCTAAAGTTATCGACTCTTGCTATCGCAATATTGCTAACAGGAACCGTTAGTGCAAATGAAAACACCAACAAAAGTGATATGGAAGTCATCGAAGTTAATGGCAGCTACTTAAAAGGATATAACGCTCATAGCGCTAGTGGGGCATCTCGCCTAGAACTAGACATTATCGATATTCCACAATCTGTATCTGTTATCACCGACAGTCAAATGAAAGACTTTCAATTAATTGATATTGACTCAGTTTTAGATACTGCAACCGGGGTAAATGTTGAGCGTATTGAAACGGATCGTACTTATTATACAGCTCGTGGTTTTGATATTACCAACTTCCAAGTAGATGGTGTTGGCTTGCCACTTAGTTCTGGTAACAACCATGCTGATGAAGATACCGCGATTTATGATCGCATTGAAGTTATTCGTGGTGCTAATGGTTTAATGACTGGGGTAGGTAACCCGTCAGCAACCATTAACTTTATTCGTAAACGCCCAACTATTGAAAATGAATTCTCAGTAAATGGCACCTTAGGCAGTTGGGACAATAAACGCCTAGAGCTTGATGGCACTTATAATATTTCTGACAGCACCGCAGTACGTGGTGTAGCGGTAGTGCAAGATGCAGACTCTTATTTAGATCGCTATCAGAAAGAAAAAAATATTTTTTACGTATTTTTAAAACACCAATTCAGTGAAAACACTGAAATTTCACTTAGCCATACCATTAACGACTCTAAAGCAACCGGTAATAACTGGGGCGCAAACCCATTATTTTATACTGATGGCTCAGCAACGGATTACGACGTATCAACCAATACTTCGGCTAATTGGTCAAATTGGGACATTAAAAAGCAAAATACAGTGTTTGAAGTTAGTCACTTATTTGACAATGGTTGGCAATTAAGAGGTACCTATTCACATAAAAGTACCGACGAAGATACTGAATTACTTTATGTTTACGGTACGCCGGATAAAACCACTGAATTGGGCTTAAACGGCTGGGCAAGCGAATATGACAACGACGACAGTCACGATTTGTTTGACTTGTATTTAACCGGTGAATTTGAATTATTTGGCCGCGAACATGAATTTGTGGTTGGCGCAAACCATTCATCGATGGAAGGTGAAGAAGTCTCGTTATACGATTACACCACTGGTAATGGCTTCCCAGTAATGCCACCTTTAACTGAGTGGGACGGAAATACGCCAAAACCGACATTTGCTGACGGTCTTACAGGCTCTGATGTTACTCGCGATCAAAATGCGGCTTATTTTACCGCGCGCTTTAGTATTTCCGACAATTTTCATGTAACTGCTGGCGGTCGTCAAAACGATTGGCAAGTTAAAGGTGATTCATACGGCGTTGCTCAAGATGCTAGCGACTCACAATTTATTCCTTATATTGGCGGCGTTTATCAATTCGCTGATGGCGTTGTTGCCTATGCAAGCTATACCGAAACGTTTGTCTCGCAAACCGAGCTTGATATTAACGACAATGTGCTTGATCCAATTACCGGTAAAAGCCAAGAAGTGGGCATTAAAAGCAGCTTATTTGATGATAAATTTTTAGCGACCGTTACTTATTTTGAAACCCGTCAAGAGAACGTTGCCCGATACGATGACCGTTCATTACCGGGTGACGCGCGTTATATCGGTACTGAAGGTGTTGAAAGTTCAGGTTTTGAATTTGATTTAGCCGGTGAATTGCTACCGGGTTTACAAACCAGCATTGGTTTTACTAGCTTCGAAATTAAAGTTGATGATGAAGTTGATGCTAATGTTGCCGACTATACCCCTGAAATGCTGTTCAAAGCGGCGGCAACTTACACAGTACCAGAAATTGAAGGTTTTACTGTGGGCATGAATATGCGCTGGCAAGATGATATTTCACGTTTACAAGGCGTTGTTGGTGAAGGTTTTGCGAATGCTGGTGAAGAAATTGTCACTAAACAAGATGCCTATGCGGTTGTTGGTTTAATGGCGCGTTATGAATTTACCGAGCAGTTAGCTCTTACGTTAAATGCTTACAATGTTACCGACGAAAAATATCTCAATAGCCTGTATTGGGCGCAAGGTTATTACGCGGCACCTGTTAATTATTCTGCAACGATTAGCTGGAAACTGTAACGGAATTGGATTAATTAATAAAAACAAAACATTGCTTAGGCAGTGTTTTGTTTTTTCGTTTTTGGGATCTAATAATGAGAAAAAAACTGTTTAAATGGCATTCCATTTCAGCCTTGATAGCACTTATTCCGCTAATGGTTATCGCAGTCACAGGCAGTATTTTGGTGTTCAAAGTTGAAATTGACACCTGGTTAATGCCTAAGCACATGAGCGTTAATGTTGACGGTTCGGCGCAAAGAAAAAATTTGAATACGCTAATTGATAATGTCGAGTCAGCACACCCAAATTTTTTGATGGGAAGTTGGGAGTTATTCGATGATAAAACGCGAGCCGATACTGCCTATCTTATTGAAAAATCCAGCGGACACTGGTACAAAATGTATCTTAACCAATATAGCGGCGAATTATTATCAACACCGGTAACGGTTGAGCACGATATTACTGATTGGTTATTGTCGCTTCATTATACTTTTTTACTCGATTTTACTGGTACAGTTTTAGGTTCGGTATTTGCCATTATTTTACTGTTTCTCGGTATTAGCGGTATTATTTTATATCGTCAGTTTTGGAAAAAATTATTCACTTTACGCTTTCGCGCGGCAAAGCGAATTTTTTATAGTGATGTGCATAAATTTTTTGGCATTATCTCATCGCCGGTGTTGATTATTTTAGCGGTAACTGGCGGTTATTATAATATTGCCGCTGTGGTACATGAAGTTACTGAACACATCGAACCACATCCTTTATTAACCAAACCTTTATATCGTGAAACAATTGACTTTCAAGCCTTACTCGAGCGTTCAAAACAAGATATTCCAGACTTTAACGCCACGTATTTTACTTTTCCGTTTGAGCCTGAATTACACCTGACTTTTTATGGTGAAGTGCCAACCGGCAATCCGCTAACCAGTGAATATGCCAGTACAGTCACTTATGATAGAAGCTCAGGCGCTTTAATGGCCGCATACGATATTCGCGCAGCGTCAAATATTAATGTCGTTGTTGACACCTTTAGAAAATTACATTTTGGCTATTTTGCTGGGCTGCCAAGTAAAGTTATTTGGAGTTTTTTAGGCTTAACTCCACTTTGGCTGGCGTTAACAGGGTTTTACTTTTATTGGTTTAGAAAACGTAAACCACGTCGAAAAGTATTAGCGAGTTAATCGGGAACAAATACCAACTGCTGAGCTAAATACAGCTGACATTTATGATTAATGTCAGCTGTTTTAACCTCGTTTTTACGTTATCCTTTTCAGTTGTCGTGCGAGATTTTTAACGATAACTTCAAGCATTACTGAAAGGTTAATTAAGCCCTTGCCACCATTTTTGCTGATGGCTGAACGAATCAACGGCAATAGGTTCACCGACGATTGGTGTAATTAACGCGACATTATTGCTATTGGCTAACTCTGTAATTCGCTCTAGCGGTTCATACCAAGCATGAAATGCTAAATCGAAAGTACCATTATGAGCGGGCAGCATTTTTTTACCTTGTACGTCGATATGCGCTTGTAAGCTTTGTTCGGGCGTCATGTGCACTTCTGGCCAATCTTTATCGTAAGCGCCGGTTTCGATAAGCGTTAAATCGAAAGGTCCGTACTTCTCTCCAATGGTTTTAAAACCGTCAAAGTAACCACTGTCACCACTATAAAAAATAGACTGCTCAGCGCTTTTAATTACCCAAGAGCCCCATAATGTATTGTTACTGTCGCTGATACCTCTGCCTGAGAAATGCTGAGCAGGTGTTAACGTTAGCGAAAGCCCACTTAACGTTGTACTTTGCCACCAATCCAATTCGGTAATGGCATTGCCGTTTACGCCCCAATTGATTAAGTCTTCACTTATGCCCAATGGCACAATAAAGTGTTTTACTTTATTGATTAGTGACTTGGTTGATGCTTTATCAAGATGGTCATAATGATTATGAGAAATTATCACACCTTCAATCTCGGGTAATTGTTCAATGGTAATGGGGGCTTGGTGAAAACGTTTTGGTCCGATAAAACTAAAGGGTGACGCGCGCTCTGAAAATACGGGGTCGATTAACCAGTACTTGCTGTTGGCTTTAAGTAAAAAACTTGAATGCCCTAACCGAAAAAGGGTCATGGTGTGGTTCGGTAAATCCGCCAATACCTCTGCTGTGATCGCTTGAGCTGGAATAGGTCGTTCAGGCGCAATATCAACACGTTTTTCAGTAAAATAGCGTTTGATATAACCTGGTATTTTGCTCAACGACATTGTGTCAAAGCTGACATCGTTTTTAAATTTTCCAAGTTCAAATTGTGGTGATTCAACATAGGCCGCTTTATTTGGCTGTGATGTTAATAACGTACATGCGCTCAAAATGACTCCTAAAACAACTAAGGTTGTTAGTACTTTGGTTACCATAAATTTTAACTCTTTTGTAAACTACACTGTGTAGTGTAAATGTTTTTATTGAAAAGTAAACTGTTCAGTGTAAAATTGTTTGAATTTATTGATATTGAAACTGAAAAGTTATGGCGCGAAGTACTGAAAAGAAGCAAGCAATTCTTAATGCGGCGATAAGTGAATTTAAAAATAATGGCTTTGCTAATACCAGCATGGACCAAATTGCTATGGCAGCAGCGGTGTCTAAACGCACCGTTTATAATCACTTTGCCAGTAAAGATATTCTCTTTGAAGCGATTTTAAATCAAATGCTGACGTTATTTTCGGCAGCGGTTTGCGTAAAATATCAACAAGGTACACCTATAGTCGAGCAGCTTACACAAATAGCAGAGCAGGAAGTTGTACTCTTGTCAGATCCTGCTTTTGTTGATTTAGCTAGGGTAATAATGGCTGAGATGATGCATACGCCTGAGCGCATTAATAGCGCGATGAAGCAAGTGGAAAGTCGAGATGGTGATTTAATTAGCTGGCTAAACGCAGCAGTTTGTGATGGCGTGCTTAATATTAGTGATACAAGCTTTGCCGCTACGCAATTTTACTCACTCATCAAAGCATTTTGTTTCTGGCCGCAAGTTGTGCAAGGGCAAGCATTTCCAGATAAAAAACAACAAAGCATGATCATAGATTCAGCTGTCACCATGTTTATTGGCGCTTACAAAGTTTAGAACAACAAAAATGGGGGGGCGCCATTTTAGTGCTACTCATTTTAGAATTAACAGTTAAAGGAGAACTAGGTGCCCGATCGTTATCTTACATTTAGCCAGTCAGCATTTGGCAAAAAACTATTACCACTTATTGGTTTGCCTATGCCAGCAAACTTAATACGAGTCGGGGGATCGCCAGAAACCTTAGTTGATAATATTTTACTCGTAGATGCCAAAACCAATACCAATGAAAAAGAGGCAGATTCGCTCTTACACGATATTTTACAAGGCCATTTGACGACAAACGCAAACGCGCAACAAATTGGTGGTTTGGTCGTTGATGCAACATGGCTAACAAAGGTCGCAGATACCGATTGGCTGTATCAGGTTTTTCACGACAATATTCGAAGCATTAAAGCGAGCGGTAAAATTGTCTTGCTGGCTCGTTCACCTGAAACCTGCCAAGATTATCAGCAAGCAAGTGTGCAACGTGGTTTGATCGGTTTTATTAAATCAATCGCTAAAGAAGTCGGCCGAAAAGGGATCACGGCTAATGTTATTTATACCGATAACATCACTAATGGTTACCTTGCGGCGCCGCTTCGTTTTTATCTTTCATATCGCAGTGCGTATGTTAATGGTCAAGTGACTCAAGTTAGCGAGCAAAGCGTTACGCAGCAATCACAGGGCGAACATATTGCTACTTGGCATCAGCCTCTTGCTGGCAAGGTGGCACTTGTTACTGGCGCTTCGCGCGGAATAGGTGCTGCAATCGCGAAAGTGCTCGCCAGAGATGGCGCTAAAGTGATTGGCTTAGATATTCCTCAATTGCAAAGTGAACTTAATGTCACCATGTCGGCACTTAATGGCGACTCGTTATGCGTTAATATTACCGATGAAAATGCCGTTGATTTAATTGCACAGCATATTACTGAGCATTATGGCGCCATTGATATTGTGGTGCATAACGCGGGTATAACGCGTGATAAAACGCTTGCTAGAATGTCAAAAGCCCATTGGCAACAAGTGATGCAAGTGAATTTACAAAGCGTGATTGAAATTAACGAACATCTTTTAAAGCAGCAATGTATCAATCAGGGGGGCCGTATTTTATGTGTCTCTTCAATTAGCGGTATTGCCGGCAACCTTGGTCAAAGTAACTATGCGTTATCGAAAGCGAGCATTATTGGTTTGATTGAGAACCAAGCTAAGTTATTGGCTTTACAAGGTATTACCATTAACGCGGTCGCGCCAGGTTTTATTGAAACCCAAATGACAGCAGCCATTCCGCTATTAACACGCTTTGTTGGCCGTCGAATGTCAGCACTGTCACAAGGTGGCTTGCCAGAAGACGTTGCTGAATCCATCGCCTTTTTAGCTGCGCCACAGGCTCAAGGTATTTCGGCTAATTTAATCCGCGTGTGTGGTTTAAATATGATGGGCGCATAAGGTCTGCTAAAAGCTAAAAGCTAAAAGCTAAAAGCTAAAAGCTAAAAGCTACAAGGCACAAGCTACAAGTAGCAGTGATTAGCTGCAAGGAGTAAGCTACAAGCGGTAAGTGATTCCGCAACAAGTAAGCCTTTTGTTTCAAGCCGTAAGCTGCAAGTTAACGATGTCTAACTTGCAGCTTTATTCTTTTATCTTTTCTTTTTCATCTTTCAACTTTCAACTTCTGGCTTTTATCTTGCCGCTTAAATCTTTCAACTTCCGGCTTTTATCTTGTCGCTTTTTCCTTTCCGTTTTCGCCTGTCATGTTTCAGTCATTTAATTGTCATCAGTTTGTAAAACTCCTTCTTTAGTGTTTCGCGTCAAAATTTGTTCCTAAAAATATGCTTAAACAAGGCAATTTTTCATCAGGAAGATTGCGACGAAAAACAAAATGAGACAAGGCAAACACATGGCTAGTATGAAAACACTTAAATTAAGCTTACTTTCTGTCATTATTTCAACAGCGTTAGCAGGCTGTACTCTTGATGGTGACGACGGCGAACAGGGCGCAGCGGGTATTCAAGGTGAACAGGGAGTTCAAGGCGAGCAAGGCACAGCGGGCAGTAATGGTAAAGATCTTCCTCGTGAGTTATCACTTGAAGTTGTCGGGCGTTTTGCGACAGGTATTTATGGAAAAAGCGCTACAGAAATTGTGCAGTTTCATCAAGCCTCTAAGGCTATATTTGCAGTAAATGCTGCTGACAATCAAATCGAAGTGATTAGTTTAGCAAGTTTACCAACCACACAAGTTGCCAGTCCCGTGTCTGATGAAAGCTTATCTTCTACAAGCTTTACGTTTAGCAGCAGTGTCGAAATTGACGACGGTACTGGCAGCACAATTACGGTTGCTTTAGGGGCGGCAAACTCCATTGCTATATATCAAAACACCTTAGCGATTGCGGTTGAAGCACAAGTTAAGCAAGACAATGGCGCTGTGTTGTTTTATCGCTTAAATGAATTGGGCGAAGCGAGCTTTATTAAAGCTGTTGGCGCAGGCGCTTTGCCCGATATGGTTACCTTTACACCTGATGGTTTAAAGGTGTTAGTAGCAAATGAAGGTGAACCAAACAGTGATTATTCAAACGATCCCGAAGGTTCCATTTCGGTTATCACTATTACTGACGATATACCTGCTGATGTTGCTCAAACGATAAACTTAACCACTGATATGGTATTTAGCGACGATACCCTTGATGCGGAAGACTACGACAGTGATGAAAAACGCATGGCCATTTTAGCTGCGCAAGGTGTTAAATTTGCAGGGCCTGCAGGTAATACCGTAGCAAAAGATTTAGAGCCTGAATACATTGCTGTATCGGATGATAGCAATATGGCGTATGTTGCTTTGCAAGAAAATAACGCGTTAGGGTTAATTAATTTAGATGATATGACCATCGAAGTGAAAGCTTTAGGCTACAAAGATTGGGGCAAATATCAGTTAGATTTTTCTAACAAAGATGAAGTGCCGAGCTTTCAAAATGTTGAAGGTTTATTTGGCATGTATCAACCAGACACTATTGTTAGTTACACATGGAATGGCGCTACTTTTATTGTTTCAGCCAATGAAGGTGACGCACGCGATTATGACGGATATTCTGAAGAAGTTCGTGTAAAAGATATCATTGATGTTGATGAGCTTAATCAAACGTTATCGACCAACTTACAAAGCCAATACGACGCTTCAGGCGGAAAAGACTTTCTAGGTCGCTTGAAAGTAACAACAGCCTTAGGCGATGCTGACACAGATGGCGAGTTTGAACAATTGTATGCGTATGGCGCACGTTCATTTTCTATTTGGGATCAAAATGCCAATTTAGTCTTTGATTCAGGTGATGATTTTGGCAAAATTTCAGCAGCAGTGTTGGGTAATAACTTTAATGCCGCGCATACGGAAAATAAAGGCGATAATCGCTCTGACGACAAAGGTGGCGAGCCTGAAGCGGTAGATGTTGGTGAAATTAATGGACGTACCTACGCCTTTGTTGCACAAGAGCGCTCAGGCGACTTATTTGTTTATGACATTACGAACCCATTTAATAGCGTGTTTGTGAGCCATTATAACAATCGTGACTTTGACGTAGATTATGAACTAGACGACGATCTAGATAACCCATGTGATGAAGCTGAAGGTATGGATTGTACTAATATTGCAATGGCAGGGGACTTAGGGCCAGAGAGCATTAAATTTATTTCAGCTGAGTCAAGCCCAAATGGTAATGCACTCATTCTGATTGGCAATGAAGTTTCAGGCTCGGTAACGGTTTATCAAGTCACTGAACAATAAAAAATTGGGCTATCTCTCGTCAAAAAACGTAAAAAATCCAGCTAACGGTTATGAAGTCATCCCATAAATGAAGTGACTCCATAAAGTTAGTTGGCTTTTTTGTTAATAAACCGAGGTCAAGTTAGTTAACAGCAGGTTAATTAATCGGAATAAAATAATTATCTGCAATTATTTTTTGTCCTTGTTCACTGAGTAAAAAATCAATATAAGCGGCGGTTTGCGAATAAAAGTGTTTATTGACCAATATATTAAGTGGTCGTTTAAAGCCATAATCTTTATTCACTTTTCCATTAATGATTGGCAGCTGACCTTCAACGTTGAGCAGTTTTATCTGTGCGTAGGGTTGGTTTTTAATAAATTGCTGGTAGGCGCCTAAAGAATCAAATGCAATGGCATCTTTATTGCGAAAAACTGAAGCAACAGCTTGGTTGATTTGATGATAGCTTTTAGCTTCAATATTTGAAAATAGGGTATTAATGCCTTGCGGTTTAAAAACGACATGTTGCTCGTCTTTTGCCATGCTTTCGATGGCTAAATAATTGATAAAGGCAGAATGAGTGCCGTGTCCTAAGTGTTTTGCCATTAACGCCACTGGCGCGTTATTTTCCCAAAAACGATGCTTGCCAGTATATAAATTTGCCAACTCTTCTTTACTCACACGCTCGATCGAGTTCTCTATGTTTACCATTAAAATAATGGCGTCTTGTCCTATAGTAATTTGCTGAATATGCGGCCATCGTTTCATTTCATCGGGTGTTAAATAGCGTGAAATTATGCCTAAGTTTGATACGCCTTCAGCAACGGCAACAACGCCTTTGTCTGAGCCGATAGGGCGAACGACCACTTTAGTTTGTTTTTGTTGATAAAAGTGTGGACTGGTAATATCAATCAGTTTTGCCATTGACGTTGAACCAACAATAAAAATAGTGTCGTCTTCAAGTAGGTGAGCAGAGCAAGGCAAAAAGAGGCTAAAAGATAAAGCTATCGCGGCCAATTTTTTAAGTAATTTAGACATAGTATCCATTCTTGTATCATTACTTGTTGAATTTTAAGCATAGCCTAAATTTGTTAATAATATTTGGCTAAAAAAAAACCGCGCATAATGCACGGTTTTTTGAAAGGTATTAGCTTGTTTATTTACTTAAAAACCACATTGCTTACCTTGGTTTTTATCTTTTAACCAGGTATGTAATGGCGCGAAGTAGTCTAAAATTGCCGTTGCATCCATTTGTTCATTACCGGTTAATACCTTGTAAGCTTCTTGCCATGGTTGGCTTGAACCCATCTCTAACATGGTATTTAACGCGCTACCCGCTTCTTTGCTGTTATAAATAGAGCAGCGGTGAATCGGGTCGGTATTACCAGAAATTTCACATAAGGCTTTATGAAATTCAAATTGCTGAATGTGCGCTAAGAAGTAACGAGAATATGGAACACCGCCCGGAACGTGGTACTTAGCTCCTGGGTCGAAGGCGTCAGCGTCACGAGCTACTGGTGCTGCAACACCTTGATACTTCTCACGTAATTCCCACCATGCAGTGTTGTAGTTTTCAGGGGCAATTTCGCCTGAGTAAACTTTCCAGCGCCACTGGTCAACTAATAAGCCAAAAGGAATAAAAGCAATTTTTTCTAGCGCCATTTTCATTAATAAGCCGATATCTTTTGACTCATCAGGAATGGTATCGATTAAGCCAATTTCTTTTAAGTATTTTGGCGTAACAGATAACGCAATCGTATCGCCGATCGCTTCATGGAAACCATCATTAGCACTGTTTTGGAAATAAACCGGTTGGTTTTTATAAGCGCGTTGGTAGAAATTGTGCCCTAATTCGTGGTGAATAACGTTAAATTCTTCGCCAGTTTTTTGAATACACATTTTAATGCGAATGTCGTCTTGTGAATCTAAGTTCCAAGCGGAAGCATGACAAATTACATCGCGATCTTCTGGTTTGGTAAATAATGAACGAGTCCAGAACGTTTCTGGCAAGGCGTCAAAACCTAGTGAGGTGAAAAACGCTTCAGCGCCTTTAACCATTTTAATCTCGTCGTAATTATGTTTGGCTAATTGCTTAGTTACGTCGTAACCTGGATCGGCATCTTCTGGTGCAACAACATCATAAATGTTGCCCCAAGACTGCGCCCACATGTTACCTAATAAATGGGCAGGGATCGGTTGGTCTTGTGGTACTTTGTCTTCACCGTACTGCTCACCTAACTCTGAGCGAACGTAACAATGTAAATCGTCATATAAGGGTTTTACTTGGTCCCATAAACGGTCTAACTCTTTGGCAAAATCATCAGCAGGCATATCGTAGTTTGAACGCCACATTGCGCCTAAATCTTTATAACCTAAACCTTGTGCGCCTTCGTTGCCGAGCTCGGTTTGACGAACAAACATCGGTTTCATTGCTGGACTAATCGTACGCCAGCCTTGCCACATTTCCAATAACTGGTCGTAATCACGCGACGTTGCCATGGTTGAGGTCATGTCGCCTAGGCTTAAGGTTTCACCCGCTTTAGTGGTGTATTTGCCTTTACCGTACATACCACCAAGTTCAGAGCCGATTTTGGCTAATTCAGCCGATTTATTTTCATCTTGTGGTGCTGGCATCACTAAACTTTGCTTAAGCATGTTTAGTTTTCTGCGTTGTTCAGCGCTAACTTGTACATCATCAAATTTTGCCGCTTCCATGGCAAAGCGTACACCGGCCTCGGTTGATTTTTGATCTGAAGCGGCAGATAACGCTGCGGTGTCTTCAGTAATAAAGTTTGAATAAATCCAAGCTGCGCGAGCACCTTCAATGCCAAGCGCTTTCATTTCATTTTCGGTTGCTGCTAAAAAGGCTTCTGCATCTTGGCTTGTTAACGTTTGTTGTTGAGGGCTAGCTTGCACTGGGGCATTTGTATTTTTATTATCGTCATTACAGCCAGAGAGGGCGGCGGTAATGCATAACGCAACAATTGAAGTTTTAATGGTTGTTTTCATAAAGTGTTGTAATAGTTAGTTATGGTGATTTTCGAGTATATCTAAAAGCGATAACAGCACCAATGTCGTAGAAAATAAAAAGTGAAACTAAGTTTACTTTTACGTAAATGAAAAGTTACGGCTAGCCTGTGACGAATATCACACTCGCTAAAAATAAGCGTAATATGCCGATGTAGCCTGTTTAAATAGCGATGTTTTAAACAGTAAATGTTGGTGAAAAATCGCGTTGTACATAAATGCAAAATGGTCTAAACAATTACTTTTTGATTCAAAAGAACTTGTTTTATCAACTTTTATCTTCATTACACTGCGATATAATAGCTTTAATATTTTTATATAAATTACGATTTGTACAAGCTAAGTTGTAAATGACAGTTGATCTTTTTAACAAAATTGACTATTTTAAACACCTGTTTAAATCGTTTGTTCTATTCGTAGAGCGATACCATTAAAAAAGACTAAAGATAATATGAGTACAAAAGATAAAATTTTAGATGCCGCAGAAGCCTTATTTGCCGAGCATGGTTTTAATGGTACCTCTTTACGCGAAATCACCAGTAAAGCTGAAGTTAATTTGGCGGCGGTAAACTACCACTTTGGCTCTAAAAAAGAGCTTATTAAAGCAGTGATGTCGCGTTATATGAATAAATTATCGCCACTGCTAGCCGTCGCATTAGGTGATATATGTCAACAAGAACAACAGCCAACACTTACAGAAGTGTTAACTGCGTTTATTGACCCATTACTGGCGTTGAACGAGTTAAAAGAAAACGGCACCAGTAATTTCTTACAACTTTTAGGTCGCGGCTATACCGACAGTCAGGGCTTTTTACGTTGGTTCTTAACCACGCAATACCCAGAAGTTATTTCTTTATTTGTTGAAGCGGTGCAAAAAGCTTATCCAGAATTAAGTGCTGAAGATATGTTTTGGCGTTTACATTTTACTATGGGGACCGTGGTATTTACGATGTCGTCAAGCGATGCGTTAATTGATATTGCTAAAAATGACTTTGATAAAGACCTCACCATTGCTGAAGTCATTCAACAAGTTATTCCGTACGTCGCTGCTGGTGTTGGCGCTCCGTTAGACGATTAGCATTTAGCTTAACTTTACCGTTGTATTTTAGTTAAAGTTAAGTAAAGTAGGGCTCAAATCTCGTTATTTGAATTTGGTTATGGGCCCGATAATGCTTGATGTGCAAGGCACATCATTAACACAAGAAGACAAAGAAATTTTAGCGCATCCACTCGTGGGTGGCTTGATCCTATTTACGCGCAATTATCATTCTCCTGCGCAAGTTGCCCAACTTACCAAAGATATTCGCCAAGCTAGTCGTTCTGACATTTTAATTGCCGTTGATCATGAAGGTGGTCGAGTGCAGCGCTTTAGAGAAGGTTTTTCGGCAATTCCAGCCATGGGCAGCTTATTAGCTTATGCAGATAATGATTTGGCTCATGCTCAGGAACTTTCACGCCAGTGTGGCATATTAATGGCGTTAGAAGTTCAAGCCGTTGGCATAGATATTAGCTTTGCCCCTGTACTTGATATTGATGATATTAGCGATGTCATTGGCGATCGTAGTTTCAGTAAAAATCCAGCAATAGTTACGCCATTAGCGAGCGCATTTATTGATGGAATGCGCAGTGTCGGAATGCAGGCAACCGGTAAGCATTTTCCAGGACACGGTAGTGTTAAAGCCGACTCTCATTTTGATTTACCAATAGATGATCGTAGCCAAGCTGATATTCTAACAACAGATATTTTGCCGTTTAAAGATTTGATCGCTCAGCAAAAGTTAGCGGCTATTATGCCTGCCCATATTATTTTTCCCGCATTTGACCCTCATGCGGTTGGCTTTTCACCGTTTTGGCTACAACAGGTTTTACGTCAACAATTACGTTTTGACGGCGTTATATTTTCAGATGACTTGTCGATGGAAGGTGCTCGAGCCGGTGGCGATTTTATTGAGCGAAGTGAAATGGCGCAACAAGCAGGTTGTGACATGTTACTGCTTTGCAATAATCGCACGGCAGCAGTACAAGTTATTGATAATGCGAATTTAAAGATGAGCAAACAAAGTGAGCTACGCCTGAAAAAAATGCTTAACCCTAGTCGCCATTCATGGCAAGAATTAGCAAGGCATGCCATTTGGCAGCAGGCTAATAACATTATTTCTCAACTAAAATAGAGGCTTTGTAAATCGATTTTATATGTTTTGGGAAAGTCGAATGACTTGTTGTAATTTCATGAAGTGTTTCTGCCAGTTTGCTTGTTTGATTGCTTTACTTTTTATTTGCGTGTTTTTCGTAAATAACAGTGCTGCTAACGAAAGTGCCGCCAAGAAAAATGTAGAAAAAGACGGTAAAACACTGGTTTTAGCGACTACCCAGTGGTGTCCATATACCTGCGGCGATGAAAATTTTAAATACGGTGTTATTGGCACATATATTACCGCTTTACTTGCACAGCAAAATATAAAGGCCAAAATTCAATACTACCCTTGGTCTCGAGCAGTAAAACTAGCACAAGAGGGTAAAGTGGATGGTTTACTTACTGCGACTTATGAGGAAGCACCAGCGCTTATATTTACTTCATCCCCAGTAAGCCATTATCAAATGTGCTTTTTTACCAACAAAAATAATCAATGGCAATTTCAGCAACCAATGTCACTGGGTGATAATTCATTATTGGTGATCCAAAGTTATGGTTATGGTGAGCCCTTAGATACGTTTATTCATGATAATAGAGATGTTATGAGTATTTCTGGGCTAAATGCGACCCAGCGTTTAATCGACTTTTTAGTGAAAGAGCGAGCAGATATAATTGTTGAAGATGATGTTGTTATTAACTGGATGGCGAGCAAAAATAATGTGGATTTTACACAGTTTCGTAATGCTGGCTGCATGGCGAAAAATCCGTTCTATTTTGCGTTATCACCGAGCAAAAAGCATCAAGTTGTTATAGACAAGCTAAATATTACACTTAGCCAATTAGAAAACAAGGCGTATTTGGAGTCGCTGTTTTTATCACTTAATGACAGCGTTAATCAGTAGAGTTTAGTGGTTGTAAGCGCGCCTCAATGACTTTATCTTCTGCGTCTTTGATCATCTTTGCAAGCATTCCTGTTGATTTTAAACGTTTAATTTCTTTATCTATTATGGGTACAAGTGCTTGATGCTCTTCATGTACGTAATGATACAAACTGAGTTTAGCTAATGGTGGGTGTAACGCTTTGACTTCATTTAATCTAAGCGCTTTAAGCACAACATTGCCATCTAAGGTGTTAGTTAAGGCAATATCAGCTCTTTCCATCGCGATAAGTTGCATTAGCGCTTTGGTTGTTTCTACCTTATGAGTGTCTTTGTGGTTTTGGGTAATGTTATTGGTATGTTTTACACCGCGCACTATTGCTACAGAATAGGGGGCTAAATCTTTGGCTCGTCTAATAGCTATTTGATTTTTTTGATGAGTAAACGCACGCGTTTCTAGATGGTAATACGGGGTTGGCACTCTAATGACGGTTGGTGTTTCTTGCCCGTAACTATAGATACGCATTATTTCACCATCGAAATTACCTTGGCTAACTTCATGTTGAGCACGTCTGCCAGGCAGCGAAGAGATGCTGATGTCTATGCCGATATTTTGATAAATTTCAGTTAAGACAAGCTTACCGACTTCTTGTTCAATTAACTCATTGATTGCAGCAAAATGGTATTGTTGAGCACTTACTGCACTTGAAAATAATAACAAACAAAACAGAAACTTCATTAAATCGCCTAGTGTTTATAATCCTTATTCACTCACTAAGTATGGGATAAATTTGACAAATAAACAGTTTGTTAAATAAAAAGTTATTGCAATAACGCTCTCGCAAATTGCCTCGCGTTATTCTTCAATTAATTGCGCTAGTGTAAACTGCGTTTCAGCGCTGCCAAGCTGATCAGTTAAGTAAGGGAGAATTTGCTCAAGTTGGCTTTTAAGCTGCCAAGGCGGGTTGACAATAAATAACCCAGTACCTGTCATGCCATATTCTTCTGTATCAGCTGCTAGGCAAAACTCCACTTGTAGCAAGTTTTTAACGTTACTTTGCTGAAATTGCGTAATCATATTATCGACCAAGGCTCTTTTAACTACCGGATACCAGAGAATATAAGTACCGGTGGCAAACTTTTTACAACCTTTAATGATGGTCTCAACCGCTTTTGGGTAATCTTCTTTTAGTTCGTAGGGTGGATCAATTAACACTACACCACGCCTGCTTGGTGGTGGTAATAAGCCTAGTACGCCTTGATAGCCATCACTTTGTTTAACATGCGCCTTGCGCCAACGCTGACAAAAATCGTTAAGTAAGGTGATATCAGTTGAATGTAATTCAAATAAATGGGCAGTGTCTTGCCTGCGCAACAAGCTTTTAGCGACACCGGGTGAGCCAGGGTAAATATCAAGTTTGTCGCCTTGATTAAGCTCGGTTATTAACTCTACATAGCGAGTAAGAGGCTCAGGTAGTTCTTGGTTGATTAATTTAGCAATACCGTCTTTGTATTCACCGGTTTTTTGCGCGTAGTCATCGCTGAGTTTATACATGCCAGCGCCAGAATGACTGTCGATATAGGTAAACCCTTTTTCTTTTCGGGTCATATATTCTAGTACTAACGTCAGTACTGAATGCTTTAATACATCAGCAAAATTTCCGGCATGAAAGGCGTGGCGATAACTTAGCATATGGCGCTCTTTGTTTTTTAAGGAAGGAAGCTACAAGGTTTATTGCTTGTAGCTTTATTTCATAACTCGTTACGGTTAACTTTTAGCTTTAAACTTGCAGCTTTTAGTTTGCCGCTTTTAGCTTCTTAAACTTGGCTTGCTAAATACTCATCATATGTACCAGCAAAGTCTTCGTAGCTATTTTCTTTTAATTCAATAACACGTGTTGCTAGGCTTGATACAAACTCACGGTCATGTGATACAAAGATAATGGTGCCTTCAAATTGTTCCATCGCCATGTTTAATGACTCGATAGACTCCATATCCATGTGGTTGGTTGGTTCATCCATCACTAAAATATTTGGCTTTTGCATCATGATCTTGCCAAATAACATACGGCCTTGTTCACCACCAGAAAGTACTTTAATTGATTTATTAATATCGTCAGCTGAAAATAATAAGCGGCCTAAATAGCCACGTACCGCTTGCTCATCATCGCTTGGTTGACGCCATTGGCTCATCCACTCAAATAAGGTCATGTCGTTTTCAAATTCATGGGCATGATCTTGCGCGTAGTAGCCGATATTCACGTTTTCAGACCAGGTATATTCACCTGAAGTTGGCTTGTATTCACATTCGCCCATTAGAGTGCGAAGTAGGGTAGTTTTACCGCTACCGTTTTCACCAATTACCGCGATGCGCTCACCAACTTCAACCATTAACGACATATCTTTTAATACGTGGTTATCGTCGAAGCTTTTGTTTAACTTGTCTAATACTAAGGCGTTACGGAATAATTTCTTTTCTTGGTCAAAGCGAATAAATGGGTTCACTCGGCTTGATGCTTTTACTTCAGCTAATTGAATTTTATCAATTTGTTTCGCACGTGAAGTCGCTTGTTTGGCTTTTGAAGCGTTTGCAGAGAAACGTGCAACGAAGGCTTGAAGTTCACCAATTTGCGCTTTTTTCTTAGCGTTATCAGCTAATAACTGCGCACGTGCTTGCGTTGCCGCTAACATGTATTCGTCGTAATTCCCTGGGAATACTCGTAATTCGCCGTAATCAAGGTCGGCCATGTGAGTACAAACACTGTTTAGAAAGTGACGGTCATGCGAGATGATGATCATAGTTGAGTCACGTTCGTTTAATGTTTCTTCTAACCATTGAATCGTATGAATGTCGAGGTTGTTGGTTGGCTCGTCAAGTAATAATACGTCTGGGTCTGAAAATAGCGCTTGTGCAAGTAGTACACGTAGTTTCCAACCCGGAGCGACTTCACTCATTAAGCCGTAGTGCTGCTCAACTGGAATACCAACACCCATTAACAATTCACCGGCGCGACTTTCTGCGCTGTAACCGTCCATTTCTGCGTATTCTGACTCTAAATCGCCAACGCGCATGCCTTCTTCTTCGCTCATTTCAGGCAAGGCGTAAATGCGGTCACGCTCTTCTTTTACTGCCCAAAGCTCGGTATGACCCATGATCACGGTATCAACGACAGAATATTCTTCAAAAGCAAATTGGTCTTGGCGTAATTTACCAATGCGCTCGTTAGGATCTAAGCTAACATTACCGCTAGTTTGGTCTAAATCGCCACCTAAAATTTTCATGAAAGTCGATTTACCACAACCATTTGCGCCGATTAAACCGTAACGGTTTCCGCCACCAAATTTTTGTGAGATGTTTTCAAATAGCGGTTTTGCGCCAAATTGTTGGGTAATGTTGTTTGCTGCTAACATAAAATTTCCGTTAAGGTTTATTAAGGCGACTGCTAAAGTTGCACGCTTAATAAAAGGTTAAAATGGTGTCGATTGAGTAATTATCATATTGCTCAAAAATAGTGCGCGCGATTATACGTGAAAGTTACTAGATAATTAACTGTTATTTATTTTACAGGCAGGAATAGTACGCGCTTTTTGGAAAACTTCTTTGGTCGACGTAAACATCCATCAACTTAATAAAACTTGTTGAACAATAATTGTTAGTAATAAGCAAAATGAGATCACCTGCCAAAACATTACTGGATTACGCTCGATAAGCGGTCTACGGTGTTTAGATACAAAGCGTTTATTCGGTTTGTGCAGATCATAAATAAATTCTGATATTTCCGAATAACGCTTAATCGGTTCAATATGTAAGGCTTTGCGCAAAGCATCGTCTACCCAGATCGGAAACTCACAATCATCATTAATTAAACTTTTATAAGCTATGCGCTTTTGTGCTGATAAGCTTTTGGCTTGCGTTAAATTTGTGCCATAAGGAAAGTGACCTGATAGCATTTGATAGGTGATCATCGCTAGGGCATAAATATCTGACTGTTGGCTACCACAGTGACCTAAAAAGTATTCGGGCGCGGAGTAACGCATCGTGCCACGCATGACTTCTTCAGGCGCTATATCTGATGCTCCTGCGATAAAAGTCGAGCCAAAATCAATAATTTTCACGACGTTATTTGCATCGATCATGATGTTATTTGGTCGCAAGTCTTGGTGGATCATTTCTTGTCGATGAAAAGCCTGTAAACCTTTCGCGACTTGCCCGATGATATCTCTGACCTGATGAAGTGTAGGTTTTGGATTGTCGATTAACCACTGGTTAAGTGAAATACCGTCAATATATTCGGAGACTAAATAAAGGAAATTACGTTTTCGTTTTGACATGATAGCTTTAACTACATGCGGGTTATCAAGTCGTTTGGCGATCCACTCTTCGAGCATAAAACGTTCGAGGTATTGGTTATCATTACTTAGCTCGGTTGATGGTGTTTTAATCACAACAGTTTGTTTCGTGGTTAAATCGCGCGCTAAAAATACATGGCTGCGACTACTGATATAAATTTCTCGTAAAATTTCATAACCATCGAATTCCATTCTAGCGGCAAGCCTTGGTGGCAGGGGCAGTAAGCTGATATGTTGATGTATCTCATCTAGCTGATAGTCGGGCACATGGTCAATACTCACAACTTGTATGCTTAAATTGTCATCACTGCCTGCGGCCAAAGCATGATCAATAATTTTTTCAGCGGCGCGAGTCAAATTCTCACTGTGTTGGATCAGGTTAACAAGTTCACTGTTTTTTAAAAACTCGTAAACACCGTCAGTGGCGATGATAAATATATCGCCTTGTTCAAGCGTTTCGCTGTGATAATCTATTTCTAGGCGTTCGTTAATACCAAGTGCTCGGGTTAAATAACTCACCTCTTCTGAGACAATACGCCGGTGATCATTGGTGAGTTGTTCTAGTCCTGAACCACTTAACCGATATATACGTGTATCGCCAGTATGAAAAATATGGGCGGTGTTGGACTTAAGCACTAGGGCTGAAAATGTTGCGATATAACCTTTATCTTTATCAAAACGATAAGGGCTATTTTGAGTTTGTGCATATAGCCAATAGTTTATCGACTTAATGACTTTTTGTGCTGCGCTTTTAACAGCCCAAGATTCAGAGGTGCAGTAGTAGTCTTCAATAAAGCTTGAAACAGCGGTTTGGCTGGCAATTTGGCTGACTTTGCTTGAGCTAATGCCATCGGCCATTGCAAGCACTACGCCTTTGGTACTGAGCTGAGGTTCATCGGGAATAACATGACCAATAGCGTCTTGGTTAATGGCTTTTAGCCCTTTATTGCTTGCTTGACCAATAGTGACGCTCAGCGGTTGACTCATGAAATTTCCTTTTAGTTGATTGGTTAGGTATAACGCGATTTTTGTTTTAGCGTACCAATTAAAACAGGCTCAAGATACTGTATATCAAGAGCCTGAAAATAATAACGCTTTACGTTTATGTTGTTAATTCAGCAAGTTTTTGCTCTTTCTTTGCTAATTTACGCTCTGGAGAAGTTCTTACATGGGTGAGGTAAAGTGGCAAGCCGACTAAAAATAAGCCACCGGCTAAGTTACCCAATACAGTTGGGATTTCATTCCATAATAAATAATCGTAAACGGTGAATTCACCACCCATGATCATAGAAAATGGAAATAGGAACATGTTAACGATTGAATGTTCAAAGCCCATGAAGAAGAAAAGCATGACTGGCATCCACATTGCTGCCATTTTAGAGCCCGCAGAGGTTGAGATCATAGCACCAACAACACCCATTGAAACCATCCAATTACATAACATACCGCGAATAAATATGGTAAACCAACCACCAATACCATGTTCTTGGTAGCCTAAGGTTCTCGACTCACCTATGGTTGCAACTTTTGCCGCAATAGCGCCACCATCGGTGGCATATCCATAGGTTAAGATAAAGGACATCATAAAGGCTGTAGTGAGCGCCCCAGCAAAGTTGCCGACAAATACCAACCCCCAGTTGCGCATAATCCCACTAACGGTAACACCTGGGCGTTTATCAAATAATGCCAATGGTACTAAGGTAAAAACACCGGTAAGAAGATCAAACTTCATTAAATAAAGCATAATGAAGCCTACCGGGAAAAGACAAGCACCTAAAATTGGGCTGCCAGTTTTAGTGGCAACAGTTATCGCAAATACTGCAGCTAAGCCTAAAATGGCGCCCGCCATGAAAGCTCGTATAATGGTATCTTTGGTAGACATGTAAACTTTTTGTTCACCCGAGTCGACCATTTTGGTGACAAATTCATTTGGTTCTATATACGCCATGAAATATCTCTCTTTTATTTTGATGATGTGTTGTTATTTATGGTTTGCGCTATTATTAAAGCACTCTTCATTACCAAGCCTTGTAAGGTAAAAACTTACCGTTTAACGTTAAAATTACGCGGTCTCCTTTTGGATTTTCTTCCTTGTCTACGTCCATAGAAAAGTCAATGGCGCTCATAATGCCGTCACCAAATTTTTCTTGGATCACTTCTTTTAATGTGTCGCCATAAACACCAACAACTTCATATAAGCGATAAATTAATGGATCTTGTGGAATAGCGTGATCCCATTCTTTGGTTGGATAAGCGGTTAAAACCTGAAAAGTTTCAGCAGGCAAACCTAAAAATGCAATCAGCTTTTCAGCCGTTTCACTTGGGCAACTGTTCATGCCTAAGCATGCAGATGTTGTCCAAACTACTGACATATCAATTGCATCGGCTATGGTTTGCCAACTTAAATTTCTTTCGTTCTTAATGGCAAAAATAGCTTCTGTTACATCTATTCTTTTCATATGAATTTTCCAAAAGTTTGTGGATGAATGTGAAGCAAAATTAATATGGCGATGAACTATTGCTGTGCAATATTCAATTAAGTTATCGCGATATTAATTTTAGTGGCTCCATACGATTAACTTTATTGTAAAGTTAATAATGAGATAGCGATTACTATGCCAATATTTTATTTATTCTTAAGTTGTTGATAATGTTTAGTAATAATTGATTTTACTTGGTTTGTACTTAGCAACGAATTTTCGTGGAAAACGAAATTTCGTTTTCGTAAGCACGAATTATCGTTGTTTGGCGTAGTTATTGAATGTGTTTGATTAACAAGATAAATCGCTGCGCAATTTCAGCGCTTACGAGCAAAAAAAGAGGACACATTGCTATGTTACACAGCCTGTTTATCAATGCCCCAACGGCTATGGTGTTAATTGATCCAAATAAAAATTTGATTTTGCAGATTAATGAGCGCGGCAGAGCAATGTTTTCACTTAAGCAAGCAGACTTATCGCGCTACAGCGTGACTGAGTTTTTTTCACACAATTTAGAAACCTTATTTAGTTTTACTCAGCATGTACTTTCTCAAGGCTCGGCATGGAGCGATGATTTATCCATTAAAGTAGCGAACAAAGAAGTGTTTTTAGAAATTAACGCTGTGCTCATTCAAGATAAAATTTTATTAAGCTGTGAAGATAGCCTGATTAATTTTGGGCAACGTTATAATTCTTCAATTGAGTCGAGCTATCAATCAGGTTTGTTTCATTGGAATAAAAATGAAACCATTTTTCAAGAAATAGAACGACAAAACAGCTTATTGTTAAGCGCTGTTGGTGACGGTATTTATGGCGTTGACGCAAAAGGGCATACGACTTTTGTTAACGATGCTGCTGAGAAAATTTTGGGTTGGAAAAAATCAGAATTAGTCGGGGCGAAAATACACGATATTATTCATCATTCTTATGCCAGTGGTGAGCATTACCACGCAATTGATTGTCCTATTTATGCCGCTTTTAATGATGGCATTGTTCATTGTGTTGACGATGAAGTGTTTTGGTCAAAAAGCGGTAAACCGATTTCTGTTGAATACACCAGTACGCCGTTAACTGACAATGGCACACTTATTGGCGCTGTGGTGATTTTTCGTGATATTGGCGATAGAAAGCGCACGCAAGAAAAACTTTTAACAGCGCTGAAAGAAGTCGACAGTTTAAAGAGGCGTTTAGAAATGGAAAAGGCCTACTTACTCGAAGAAATTAATGCCGACTTTAATCATCACCAAATCATTGGTCAAAGTGAAAAAATTAATCATATGGTCAATCAAATTGATTTGGTTGCGCCAACCGATGCAAATGTGTTGATTATTGGCGAGTCGGGCACAGGTAAAGAGCTTATTGCCCGCGCGATCCATGAAGCAAGCAATCGTAAAGGGCGACCATTAATTCGTGTTAATTGCGCTGCGATCCCAGCTGAATTATTTGAAAGTGAATTTTTTGGTCATGTTAAAGGGGCCTTTTCTGGCGCTATTTCAAACCGCCTTGGGCGTTTTGAACTGGCTGATGGTGCGACTTTGTTTTTAGATGAAGTCGGGGAAATTCCTTTGCATTTGCAAGGTAAGTTATTACGTGTGTTACAAGAACAGCAATTTGAACGAGTTGGCGAGTCTACTACCCGACATGTTGATGTCAGAGTTATTGCAGCCACAAATAAAAATTTAAAAAAATTGGTGCAACAAAATAAATTTAGAGAAGATTTGTATTTTCGCTTGAATGTGTTTCCTGTTAAATCTCCGCCATTGCGAGAGCGTATTGATGATTTACCATTATTAGTACGGCACTTTATCAATAAAGTGTGTACGCGAATTAATAAACCACAGCCGCAAATTTCGATTGCACAAATGCAAGCGTTAGAACACTACAGCTGGCCGGGTAATATTCGCGAGCTAGAAAATATTATTGAACGACAAGTTATTTTGGCTAAAGGTAATAAGCTGAGTTTTAGTTTTTTAACCAGCGAACAAGCGTATGTGCAAAATCAGGGGAATAATGTAAAGCGTTCACCGGCTAACCAAACAAGTTTAATGAGCGCAAAGCAGCATAAGCAGTTGGAAAAAGATAACATTGAAAAAGCGATGGCGCAGTGCCAAGGGAAAATTTATGGTGATGGCGGAGCGGCACAATTATTGGGGCTTAAGCCAACCACACTGGCTTCAAAGCTAAAAAAATACGCCATTAATCGCCAAGATTATCTCGCGGCGCTAGAAAACGAATAAATATTAATACAAATGCAGCAATGTGATGGCGTATCAGTACTTGCTAAGACAGGTCTTTTTCAATGGCGTATAAGTCGTCGTCGATAGTTTCTAGGCGATTTTGTAGAATGAGTCTGGAGTCTTCTATGCCGCGATTATAGAAATGACCACCAAGCTCTTTCGCAATAAAATCAAGTAAAAATTCAGCGTCAAATTGCGCTAAGTCTTGATCGAGTTCAGCGCTGAAATAACGCTGAAGTTTATCAACCATTTCACTTGTTTGTGCTTTAGAAAATTCAATCGTTGCCAAAGTTTTTATCCTATTTTAAATCGTTTAGTTTATTTGCGCTTTTTACGTGTTGTGTTTGGGGCTCTATCGTTAAATTGATTATCGCTAAAACGCGTTAAACCTTGCTTGCCTTTACCTGCGGGCTTTTTACTAAAATGACGGCGTTGACCTGGCGATGTTTTATTGCCATTGCCATTATTTTTGCCTTTACCGTTGTGCTTATAATGTTGTTTGTTTTGCTCACCGCGCGTTTCTGGTGGCACTAAACATTGTGGACCGTTGCCGATCAACTTACGTGCTAAGCCCATTTTAGTAAGTGCTTCACGAATGATTGGCCAGTTAACTGGGTCGTGATAGCGTAATATCGCTTTATGTAAACGGCGCTGAATTGTGCCTTTTGGCACCGCAACGCTGTCGCTATTACGGCGGACATTTCTCAGTGAGTCGATTTCGGTATGGTACAAGGTGGTTGCATTTGCCAATGGTGACGGATAAAAGTTTTGAACCTGATCTAATTTAAAATCATTTTCTTTTAACCATAGGGCTAAATTCACCATATCTTGATCGGTCGTGCCGGGGTGCGCAGAAATAAAGTAAGGAATAAGATACTGCTTCTTACCTGCAAGTTTTGAATAATGATCAAACATCTCTTTGAACGCATGGTAACTACCCATGCCCGGTTTCATCATTTTATTCAATGGCCCTTCTTCAGTGTGCTCAGGCGCTATTTTTAAATAACCGCCAACATGGTGGCTAGCAAGCTCTTTCACGTATTCTGGATCTTGAATCGCTAAATCGTAACGAACGCCAGAGGCGATCAGTACTTTTTTAATGCCTTTGACTTTACGGGCACGACGGTAAAGATTAATCGTTGGTGTGTGATCGGTATCTAAATGACCACAAATAGTTGGCCAGACACAAGACGGTTTTCGACAAGTTGCTTCTGCTTTTTCGCTTTTACAACGCAGTTGATACATGTTGGCAGTTGGTCCGCCAAGATCTGATATCACGCCAGTAAAACCGGGGACTTTTTCTTTAATATCTTCAATTTCAGCAATAATAGAGTCTTCGCTGCGGCTTTGAATAATACGACCTTCATGCTCGGTAATCGAACAAAAAGTACAGCCGCCAAAACACCCACGCATAATATTAATCGACGTTTTGATCATATCGTATGCCGGTATTTTTGCTTTACCATAACTAGGGTGAGGTACACGTTGATAAGGCAGACCAAAAACGCCGTCCATTTCTGCTTCTGAAAGTGGTGTTGCCGGCGGATTTAACCAAATAATTCTGTCGCCATGACGCTGTGCCAATGGTTTGGCTGACGTAGGGTTAACTTCTTGATGAAATATACGCGAGGCGTGAGCGTATAATACTTTATTGTCTTTAACTTGCTCAAAGGTCGGCAAATTAATATAGGTGGTTAGCCAAGGCTTCTTTTTATCCGCCCAACTTTTATTGCGATAGTCTTTTAATTCAATCGGTTGTGCGGTTTTGGTGACATCACTTTCAACATCAACTTGCTTGGCAGATGCCTCTGTTGCACAACTTTGGTCAATTTCTTGATACGGGCTGATGATAGGGTCAATTTTCCCCGGTTTATCGATATTGCGTGAATCAATGCCTTTCCAACCGGGTAGAGCTTGTTTACTAATAAAAGCGCTGCCTCTAACATCGGTAATATCTTTAGGATTATCACCACGGGCAATTCGATGAGCAATTTCAACTAGCGGACGTTCCGCATTGCCATAGATTAACAAATCGGCTTTTGAATCAAATAATACTGAACGACGTACTTTGTCAGACCAGTAATCGTAGTGGGCAATTCGACGTAAACTGGCTTCAATACCCCCAATAACTACCGGTACACCTTTGTAGGCTTCTTTACAGCGCTGGGTATAAGCGGTTACTGCGCGATCAGGGCGTTTGCCACCTTCATCATTTGGCGTATAGGCATCATCGTGGCGCATTCTGCGCTCGGCGGTATATCGATTAATCATCGAGTCCATATTGCCAGCGGTTACGCCAAAAAATAAATTGGGTTTGCCAAGCTGCATAAAGGCATCTTTAGAGTGCCAATCTGGCTGAGCAATAATTCCGACGCGAAAACCTTGCGACTCAAGCATACGGCCAATTATCGCCATGCCGAAACTTGGGTGATCAACATATGCATCGCCAGTGACAATAATAATATCGCAACTGTCCCACCCCAATTCATCCATTTCGGCGCGCGACATGGGTAAAAACGGGGCGCTTCCGTAGCATTCAGCCCAATATTTGGGATAATCAAAAAGCGCTGTTTGTGGAGATGATTTCATGCAATAAACCTAAATGAGAACTATGATGCTGACAATTAATGCCTAAGTCGTACTTGTATAAATTAAGTGTTTACCAGACAAAGGTAACGACACCGCAACAAATTAGCGCGCGATTATAGCAGTTTTGCCTAGGCAATGGCATGTTAATTTTTGCTAATGGGCTTTCGAGTAACGATGGTTTCACTCGTGGGAAAGTCGAAGCTAGCGCATACCGACATTTTGAAACCAACTGTCGCAACAATAGCGCAATTAGTCGCGTAAGATTACACATTGGCAATACAGCCTTGTATCTTGTAACGTTATGAAAACTTTAACGGCGCTAATTCGCCGTTTTCTTATTTGAGTATATACTCATACAGGGAATTTTATTCCTGCTGATTTACAATAATTCTAATCACGAGACTGATGTTAATCATATGAAATTAAAACTTATTACAACGCTTGTTGCTTTTTCTCTTACCGCATGTACCGCTAATGACGTGATGCAAAGTACGGAAACACCAACAGCCTCTAATACCGCAACCGTTACGTCAATAGCCAATAAAAATGCTGATGTCAGCAATATTATTACGTTAGAACAAATTATGTCTGATCCCGATTGGTTCGCTCGCTCTCCTGAATCATGGTATTGGGGAGATGATAGCAACACCATTTTTTATCAACAAAAAAGAGCGGGCAATCCGGTTCGTGATTTGTTTAGTAAAAGCATTGAACAAGTTGGTAATGGCAGTAAAACGGATTTAGCACGTTTACATGTGTTTGCAGATAAAAATGCCGTACTTAATCAAACAGGCACTAAAGAAGCGTATGTTTTTCAAGGTAATGTTTTTGTTAAAGATCTAAAAAGTGGCGACGTTCAGCAATTAACTTATACCTCGGCTATTGAGCGCAATGCGATGTTTTTAACGAATGGCAATGTTGCTTATCGTGTTGAGAACCGCTTTTTTGAACATAGCTTAGTGAATAACTCGGTAAAAGAGTTAGCTAATTTAACCACAACGTTAGCAACATCAGCAGATAAAACACCAAGCTATATTGCCAATGAGCAACATAAACTTATTGAGTATGTTGCCTTACAAAAACGTAATCGCGATTTAAAAGAGCAAGTTAAAGAGCAGTTGAAAGCAATAAACAGCACGTTAACGCAAACCGACTTTAACTTTGGCAAAAACAAAAAAATCGTTCATGCCAGCTTGTCACCTGCTGGTGATAAGATGATTATTAGTCTTGCTGATAAAGGCACGGTTGATAAAAGCGATATAATGCCTAACTATATTGCTGATGACGGTCACATTAAAGCCCAGCAAGTACGTGCGCGCGTGGCAGATAATAGAAAATACAGCGAAGAGTTATTTTTATTAGATTTAAAAACGGGAATGCAGCATTCACTCGGCTATCAGACATTACCTGGTTTTGATGACGATGTATTAGCTGAAGTACGCCTTGAAAACTATAAGCGCGAAGGCAAAAGCTACCATAGCCAAAAAGCGCCAAGAAACATTCACGTTATACAAGCATATCACCCAATTAAATGGCATGAAGATGGCAAACACGTAGCTATTATGTTGGAAGCGTGGGACAACAAAGATCGCTGGCTAGCAACCGTTAATTTTAACGAAAACAAGTTAGTGAATCAGCACCGTTTACATGATGATGCTTGGATCAACTGGACGTTTAATGAATTTGGTTGGTTAAACGATAGCGATCGTTTGTATTATCTTTCTGAAGAAAGCGGTTATTCTCATTTATACGTAAAATCATTACACAGTAAAGCGAGACGCTTAACTACCGGTAAATATGAAGTGAGTGACTTAACCTTAAGCCAAGATGAGCAGTCAATTTACTTTAGAGCAAATAAAAAGCACCCAGGCATATACGAAATTTATCAAGTAGATATTGAACAGGGGAATGTTAAAGCGCTTACTGATTTAGGTGGTAATAATAATTATGCATTAAGCCCTGATGAGTCTAAGTTACTGATTGAACATTCAACAGTAACCATGCCGCCAGAGCTTTACGTACAAGCTGCTAAACCAGATGCTACAGCGACCCGTTTAACGCACACCGTGAGTGAAGACTTTTTGAACATGCCGTGGTCGGCGCCGCAAGTTGTGGCGATAGCGTCAAGCAACCAAAGTGAACCTATCTATTCAAAAGTTTACTTACCTAAAAACTTTGATGTAACCGCCAAGAAAAATCGTGCGGTAATGTTTAGCCATGGCGCGGGTTACTTGCAAAACTCACATTTGGGTTGGTCAGGTTATTTCCGTGAATTTATGTTCCATAGCATGTTAGTTCAACAAGGTTATGTGGTTATCGATATGGATTACCGCGCATCAAAAGGTTATGGCCGCGACTGGCGTACAGCGATATACCGCCATATGGGTAAACCAGAAGTTGAAGATATGGTCGATGGTGTTAATTGGTTAGTTGAAAATGCAAATGTCGATAGCAACAGAGTCGGTACTTATGGTGGTTCATACGGTGGCTTCCTAACGCTAATGTCAATGTTTACCGAACCTGAATTATTTCAATCAGGCTCTGCACTGCGTTTAGTATCTGATTGGGCGTATTACAACCATGGTTATACTTCCAATATATTAAATACCCCAGAAGATGACGCGATTGCTTATGAGCGTAGTTCACCGATTTATTTTGCTGAAGGCTTACAAAAACCCTTATTAATTAATGCACCTATGGTCGACGATAATGTGTTTTTCCAAGATACCGTGCGTTTAGTACAACGTTTAATTGAACTAGAAAAGCAAGACTTTGAAACGGCTATTTACCCAGTAGAGCCGCACGGTTTTGTGCAACCAAGTTCATGGTTAGATGAGTACCGTCGTATTTATAAATTGTTTGAAAATACCTTATAAAAGAGGTGAGTAAATCGTAAAAACGTAAAAGCCAACTAGGTATTAGTTGGCTTTTTTATTGCTCGCACAATTATGCTGGTTGTAAACTCAAATTCTCTATTTCAGCGTAAAGCTTATCTGGTTGGATAGGTTTAGGAATATAAGCATTCATACCAACGTTGTAACACTGTTGAATGTCATCATTAATCACACTAGCAGTTACTGCAATTACCGGCGTTTCGGGTAATTGGTGGGCCTTTTCGAAGGCTCGAATATCTTTGGTTGCATCAAATCCATCTTTAACCGGCATCATCAAATCCATTAAAATAATATCGAAGTTTTGATCCTTACGGTATAGGTCGACGGCTTCTTGACCATTATTGGCGATTTCGAATTGGTAACCTTGTTTATTAAAGATCAGTGTGGCAACTTTTTGGTTAATACGATTGTCTTCCGCTAGCAATATTCTAAGTGGTTGAGCTGAGTCTTTATTAGCTGATATTTCGGGCGTTGGCGCTTTAGAGTGATTTGTTGTTGCGCTTGTTGCTTGTTCTGCTAGATCTTTTGGTGGCACAGGCACAGGCACAGGCACAGGTTGCGTAAGCTGGTTTGCACAGCTTTGCAATGCTTTTTTAAGTTGGTTGCCAAACAAAGGGGCATGGACTAAGGCAGAGACGCTGTTATCGTAGTTTTCTGGCTTTGCATCAAACGGTAAGACAAGGCACAGAGCTATTTTTTGACCGTTATCAAGGCCCGAAAAATTTAGGGCTTGTTGACTAGGCACTTTATTATCGGCTTGACGAATCACAATATTTTTACTGTTAGGCTCTAATGAAATATCATTTATTTTTTGTTTTATTAGATAATTTGTAATGTTGAAAAATGCTAACTCTTGGCACAATGTTTTGATCACTTTTTCATCGTGGCCAAGAATAATAATGTTAATGTCATCATCAATGATAGGTTTTACCCATTCTTGAGTAACGGCACTGTAAGGCAATTTAAAATAAAAACGACTACCTTTGTTTTTATCGGAAACTAATGAGAGTTTGCCCCCCATTAAATGAATAAGCTCTGTACTAATAGCGAGCCCTAAGCCAGTACCGCCAAATTCTCTGGTGGTAGAAGTATCTTCTTGTGCAAAGGGTTTGAAAATATGTTGCTGTTGCTCTTTATTTATCCCAATGCCGGTGTCGATAACCTCAAAAAGCATGTGTTGTTCATCTTCAGTATCAACTTTTACGTTTACGGTAATTTGTCCTTGCTCGGTAAATTTAACCGCGTTCGACATTAAATTCATTAAAACCTGTTTAAGGCGATGGTCGTCACACAAAATAGTCGTTGGGATCTTCTCATCTAGGTTTATTTCTAAGCCTAAAGCCTTCGCGCGAAGTTGTGGCGCAACTATCGTTGTTACATCATATATCGTTTGGCGTATTGAACTCGGGTACTTACTAACCACTAATTTACCAGACTCAATTTTTGAAAAATCAAGAATATCATTGAGCAAACTCAGTAACGCTTGTGCTGAGGTTTCAATGGTATCGATATATTCTTTTTGTGTTGCGTTTAAGGTTGTATTTGCGAGCAAGTCTGAAATGCCAATAACGCCATTTAATGGCGTACGGATTTCGTGCGACATATTGGCTAAAAAGCTACTTTTAGCGCGACTTGCCTGTAATGCTTGTTCTTTAGCGGCGACTTCTTTATTTTTACTCGCAATTAAATCTTGCTGATTTTTGTTGCGCTCAATGGTGAGGCGCTCTACTTTTTTGGCAAAACGTTTGAGTTCATCATTGCCATGAATTCGTCGCGTTAATGATGTGTTTGTATCATGGTCACTTTCTAAATAATTGAGCACTTGGTTTAGGTTATTGGTGATCCTGCGAGCTAATGCAACGCCAAAACTAATAACAACTAGTAGCGTGCAGCATATGACCATGATTAAAAAAATACGTTTTTGCTTTAGCTCTGCCAGCTCATTGGTTAGCTCTTTGTTTAACTGCACATTTAGGGCATTTGCAACAGTTTGAATTAAGCTTACTCGTTTTATCAAAGCAATATTGCCAGCGGCAATATCATTGCTTGTTAACTGAGTAAACAGTTCTTTGTCTAATAATTTTTCTCTGTAAATACTGCTTTGCTCAAATGCTACATCAGAAAATGCCGCAAGCATCAAAGCGACTTGTTGCTCATTAGCATTCATGGCAATAAAACGTTCAATAAAGAGTTGCTGATTTTGAATGAGCGCATTTATTTCAGCGCGTATTTGAGGGGAGAATTCTGTCTCGGGCGAACTTAACACCTGACTTTGCCATGTGTCTTCTTTAAGCCAATATAATAACCATTTTAGCTTTATCAAAGCACTTAATTGTTGGCTGATACCCGAAATATTAATCGCCGATATTTGGCGTTCTAACGTTAACATCAATTGTTTGTGAACGTCTCCTTGCCAAAGCACAGCGTCGTAAAGGCTTTCGTTGTCGTCAAAAAACGATATTGTTTCTATAACATCTTTGTATTCGTTAATCAGTTGAACAAGGTGTGCTTTCTCTGACGGTGACGTTATTTTATTAACTTGTGCTGTGAAGGCGTTAAGGTTACCCAAGGAAGAGGAAAGTAGTGACTTGTCCCTAAGCAATAGACTGCTGCTATGAAGTTGTTCTAGAGATGCGATAAGTTGAATCGTTTGGCCAGCTTTAGCCAGGTTCTTCAAGTGTTTATTTACCTCATAAATTTGAAGGTAAGATAAAACAAAGATCACCACGGAAGGTAATAATACTAATCCCCAGATTTTTTTGCGAATACTGAGGTAATTCCACATGCGAGATTTCAACATCCGTTTACCATATGCTCATCCTTTTATTGCTATAGTAGACCAGTTTGGTTTTTTTTTCATTTATATAATTAAATGAGCTTGTTAACTTGGCATTTTTGTCTAGACTACAGTTAATAATGGACAGTATTTGTGGCTATTACGGTATAAGGATGTACACGTTAATGTTTTCAGTTAACTCCTTTTTAACTTCATTCCCCATATTCGCTAAATGTAGTGTAATAGTGTTTTTAATTACTATTAGCACTTATTCTAATGCGCAAGCTCATAGCCGTTATGCGGTATTTACCCTCAATGACAAATTCAGTGCCTTAAGTATCAATAAAGTACGAATGTTGTATCGTGGCAAGGTAAAAATGCTGCAAGGAGAAAAAATTGAATTATGTGATTGGTCTGAAAATAATCAAATAAGAAGCGAGTTTTACCAAGCATTATTGGGCAAAGATATTGCGCAAATGAATGCCTATTGGGCAAGTTTGTCTTTTTCAGGTAAAGCACGTCCTCCTAAAGTGATTAAAGATGACTCGATTAACAGCCAACTAAAGTGGTTAAGTGAAAAATCAAGCAGAATTGGTTACGCACCAATTGATGCATTGCCAGAAGCAGCTAATGTGCTATTTATTGTGACTAAGGAGAGACACTAATGCGCAACAGGTTACTCGTGTTTTTTATTTCAATAATGTGGAGTTTTGCCAGTAGTGCCACGATTGAATTAACAGAACAATTATCGATAAGTGGATTTGGTTCAACCTCTTGGGCTAAATCAGACAATGATACTGCTGTAATCATAAACCATAGTATTAGCGATTCGAGTTGCTTTGACTGTGATACCACATTTGGCATTCAACTTGATTATTTTAATGATGCATTTAAAGCGTCGGTTCAACTGGTTAAACGCCCGCAAGATAATTGGAGTGAACCTGAGTTAGAATGGGCTTACGCTGGTTATAGTGTCAATAATTTTGAATTTAGAGCAGGGCGTTTGCGCTTACCTATTTTTCTGTTATCTGAATACTATTATGTTAATCATGCCTATACATCGGCTAGACCACCTGAAGAAGTTTATAATTCAATTTTAGGGATCACGGCATATACAGGTGCAAGTGTGGTTTGGTCTACCGAGCTATTTGAACAATATCAACTTTTAGTCACACCATTTGTCGGTATTGAAGAAACCAATACGATTGATATAACACCGACTTTAGATGTCTCGCTAGATATCGATAAAATAGCGGGTATTAACTTTCTCTTTTCGGCTGACTATTACCGATGGAATTTTACCTATTTTACCTCTGACTTTACTCAAACGGTGCAACTAACCAATGCGATTCCTGGTATACCTTATTTAGAAATTCCGTATGAAGAGGAAAAGCTTGACCTATATTCACTTGGTTTTGAGTATGAGTTTGGGCAAACCGTGCTAACAGGTGAGCGACAAATAAGTAATATTCGTTCAACTTGGTATGCCAGTTTAGCGTATCGAATGGGGAAATTTACGCCTTATATTTCTTATGGCGAAAATGACGCCAAAACTGGGCAGTTTTCCAGTTATGGTGGCAAAACCGGTAGTAGCTTTATTACCGGCCTTAGGTATAACGTTAAATACAATATCTCTGTCAATGCAGAGTGGCAGCAGTTTAAAAGCTATGCTGGTCAGCGTGGCTCGTTTGTTGAAGTGCCTATAGAGCCTGATGCTAACCTATATACAATTATGTTGAATTTTGTGTTTTAACACCAAAGTAAAAAGGTGAAAAAATAGCGGATTCGTTAGGTGATGCTAGTATTAAGTAAAGCGGCATCGTTGGGGAGAATAGTGTGATTAGAATATTATTTACTCTTTTAGTTGTGTGTTTTACTACCAGCCTTAGTGCTTTTGAGGCAAATAAGCCCGAGCAAACATTTATCGTTAGTTTTGGTGTTCATAATGGCCCTCCATTTGCTTTAATTGAAGGTGATAGACTTGTTGGTGGCATTATTAAAGATGTTGCTGAGGAAATAGCTAACGAGCTTAATATTATTGTTAGCTATGTTAAAGTGCCGAGAAAACGACAAGAAAACTACCTTAGTAAAGGCATTGTACATGCTAATTTAGTCAGTAATCCGCAGTGGTTAAAAAAGCGTGAGTTATTAAATTGGTCTGAACCACTCTTTTTTGATCAAGACGTACTAGTATTTCAACAATCAAAAGCTAAAAGTAAATTGTCTGAAGTGGCTAATATGACAGTTGGCACGATCAGAGGATATACCTATCCCAATATAGAAAAATATTTTGCGCGTGGTGATATGTTGCGCAGTGACGTGGGCAATATTGAATTAAACTTTATTCGCTTAGAAAAGGGGTGGATTGATACTTTTGTTGGTTCAAATTTACTCATTCAAAATTCATTAAAGAACATGGCTCATCCTGAGCTGTTTGAAGTATCTCCGTTTTCTATTAGTGAGCATGGTATTTATGCGGCGCTATCGCCAAATTCACCTGTTTCCATTGCGCAATTTAATCAAGTTTTAATACGATTAAAAAAACATGGTGTTATTGATGCCATTTTAAATAAATACAAAATTGTTGAAGAATAACGCGTTAAATTGATGGCTGTGGACCTACTGGTGAGTTTGGTTTATTTAGAATAATTGTTATTACTGCGACAATTGTGCCCGCAATTGCGCCATATAAGTGAGCATCTACGGCTACGTTAGCTGCTATTAAGGCAATGGTGTCTTCACTAGCGCCAAAATACTGTTCATGCGCTATTTTTAACCAAACACCAATTAACAATAAATAGCCTGTTTTGTCTTTTTGTAAAACATCCATTATCGCTCCCCAAACAAAAATACCGTGCAAAACGCCAGATAAACCAACGTATTGGTTAATTTCCGGATTAAAAAAATAGATACCTAGGCCAGTTACTAATGCAGAAAAAATAAAAAGTACGCTGTAATTTTTAACAGAATATGCGTGTCCATGCAGCGACCAAAGTAATAGTAAGCCACCAAGGTTTAACAACAAATGGTTTAGGTTGGTATGAAAAAAATGACTTGAAAACAAACGCCAATACTCGCCATTTTCAATTAAACTTTTTTTGTATATCAAGCTTGCTGCCAGCTGACTGTCAAATATAAAAGCAAGAGCCGATAAAATAAGGACAAATGCAGCCGGTAAATACTGGGTTGGTTTAACAGGTAAGTTTTTGAACGTAATCATCAATTAACCAAAGAAAAAATAAAGAGCTGTTTGGTAAAAAGGCTACTTTATCAGGAATTAACACAATAGTATTGTTTACTTGTAGCAACTAACTATTCATTGTTTTTTGAAACTTGCTAAAATAGTGCATTAATCCATTATAAATGCGCTTATGACTAGAACTGTTTGTTATCGCTGCCAACGACCTGAAAGGGCCTGTATTTGCCAATTTTTTACTTCGATAAATAACGCAGTTAATGTCGTTATTTTACAGCACCCAACAGAAGTATCACAAAGTAAAGGGACTGTCCCTTTACTATTTCATTCGCTGTCTCAATGCCAAATTATTGAAGGTGAAGACTTTACTGAGAACCCACAATTAAATGCATTGCTTAACGATAAGTCGAAGCAGGTATTGTTACTTTACCCAAGTGAACAAGCGATTGAGCTAACTCAGCTTTGCAATTCGACTAATGTCAGTATTAATAATGACGAATTAACCATTATTTTATTAGACGCAACGTGGAAAAAAGCCTATCGAATGTATATGTTAAGTCAAAATTTACATCAACTTGCGCATATTACTTTACCTGTTGGTATAAAAGGTTTGTATGATATTCGTTCAACCACTAAAAAACATGCGTTATCAACTTTAGAAGCCTGTATTCACGCGTTAACCATTTTGGAGCGAGATAGCGATAAGTATCAAAATATTTTAAATAATTTTGTTAAATTTAATCAATTTCAGTTAAGGTTTAGACCTTAGTTTCTCGGCTAATTTCATTGCCTGTTACTTGCGATGTGCTTTTTTTATTTGCTCTACTTTAGGATTTTTATGTTTAAGCCCGTTTATGTTGCCCCTTTAGCAACAATACTTCTTACCAGTGTTATCTCATACTCCGTTTTTGCAAATACGCCACAAAAAAGAGAAGACCGAGAGCCAGAAGCTGCAACAGGTGTTATTGAAAAGAAAGTAGTTAGTGCCAAAAAGTTTATGGTGTCTGCGGCAAACCCCTATGCGAGTGAAGCAGGGTTTAATATTTTGCAAAAAGGCGGTAGTGCCGTTGATGCAGCCATTGCTGTTCAATTAGTGTTAACCTTAGTTGAGCCACAGTCATCTGGCATTGGTGGCGGTGCTTTTATGCTGCATTTTGACCAAAAATCTCAAAAACTCACCAGTTTTAATGGTCGAGAAACTGCACCGAAACTGGCAACTTCAGATATGTTTTTAAATCAAAATGGCCAGCCTATTCCATGGCGAGAAGCTATTGTTGGTGGTCGCTCTGTTGGTGTTCCCGGAGTGCTTAAAGCACTTAAAAGTGCGCATGATAAGTATGGGGTTCTACCTTGGCATCAGCTTTTTGAAGATGCCATTGCTTTAGCAGAAAATGGTTTTGTGGTGTCTCCGCGTTTAGCCCGTTTAGTGGCTATGAAACTTAATCCGGGGATTTGGAAGTTAGATGATACTCGTGCCTATTTTTTTCCAAATGGAGAAGCGATAAAGGCCGGAGATACCTTGGTTAATCAAAAATTGGCTAAGGCTTACCGAAGCATTGCAAAAGACGGCATTGAGGTGTTTTATCAAGGTTGGCTTGCCAAAGCTATTGTTGAAAAAGTACAACAGGCACCGATAGCGCCGGGTCGTTTGCGACTTGAAGATATGCAAAAATACCAAGATCAGCAATTAGACGCCATTTGTCAGCCTTATAATCAATACAAGGTTTGTGGAATGGCGCCGCCGAGCTCAGGTGGATTAACGGTGTTGCAAATGTTAGCCATGCTTGAACCATACCATTTAGCCCAATATCAACCAATGGATATCGACGCACTGCATTTATTTACCCAAAGTTCACGCTTAGCTTTTGCCGATAGAAATCAGTATATTGCTGATCCAGACTTTGTCTCAGTGCCTGTTAAGGGGTTGCTAGAACGTGATTATGTAAAATCACGTTCTCAGCTTATCGATAAAGAAAAAGATAATCACTCTGTTATTGCAGGAAAGCCTGATGGCGCAATTGCAAGGGCAGATCATCAAGGTTATAACTTACCATCGACTAGTCATTTTTCGATAGTTGATGGTAAAGGCAATGCGGTTTCTATGACCACCAGTGTCGAAATGGCCTTTGGCTCCGCGCTAATGGTTGAAGGCTTTATTTTGAATAATCAATTGACCGACTTTTCATTTAAATCAAAAGAAAATGGTCAATGGGTGGCGAACCGAGTTGAACCATTAAAGCGGCCGCGTAGCTCAATGTCTCCTATGATGGTATTTAACCATGATAAGTCGTTAAAGCTGGTGATAGGCTCGCCAGGCGGAAGTCGAATTATTAATTATGTTGCCCATGCCATTATCGCGACGCTTGATTGGCAACTGCCGGTACAACAAGCAATTAATTTACCGCGTATCACTAATCGTAATAAGGTGACAACACTAGAGCGTGGCACTGAAATGGAAACATTAAAACCATTATTTGAAGCTAAAGGACACAAGGTAAGTATTCGTGATTTGAACAGCGGCATTCATGCTATTGAAGTAAAAAATGGGACTTTATATGGCGGTGCAGATCCTCGAAGAGAAGGTGTTGCACTAGGCTTGTAGGGTGTTTAGCTTAAGATATGTCTTGCAAAAAAGCCATGTTTAACAACATGGCTTTTTACATCATTGAACAGGAAACTTAGAACGGATCTTTTAAGATTTTATCTAATACCCATTTATCTTTTTTCTGTATCATCAGCACTCTTTTTACATCTTTAAATTTTTCATTATTGTACGTGCCGTTAAAATATAATGTAATTTTGGCTGAGTCTTTAAACTGCTCTCTAATTTTTACGCCACTATCATCAGGGCTCACTTCAACTTGATCATACGACATATTAAATAGATGACGCGCTACAGCTTGTGACGAGCGGTAGTGCAAAATTATGCGTGATAGTTGAGGGGAGCACACCGATGCTGCTTTTTTAATATCTTTTTCATTATAAAGGGCATTAAAAAATGCAACGGCAACTAATTCAGGGTTATCAATTTTAGTGATTTCTTTTTCTGAGTCGGTGCAAGCAGTTAGCAAAAGCACAGAACCTAGCACTATTGATTTAAAAAGATTTTTCATATTTGTCACAGCTTTTCAAGTTATTGTTTTCAATGATATGTCTGTCTTTCATCATAGCGTATTCTAGTCAATAATGGCTATTGAAAATCTCAATTAAAAAACAAATAAAAAAGGCGCCGAAGCGCCTTTATCATTTACATTGATGCGTTAACTTTATTGAACAAGTTCTTTATCACTGAAAGTATCAGTGAAAAGAGCACTTGATAAATAACGCTCTGCAGAGCTTGGTAGAATTACAACAATGTTTTTATCTTTGTTTTCTGGCTTTTCAGCTAGACGTTTTGCTGCAACCACTGCTGCACCTGACGAAATACCCGCTAAAATTCCTTCTTCTTTCATTAGGCGGTGAGACATTTGCATTGCTTCATCATTCGAAACTTGCTCAACTGCGTCAATCACTTCTAAGTCTAAGTTACCAGGAATAAAACCAGCGCCAATGCCTTGAATTTTATGAGGACCAGGCGTTAGCTCTTTACCAGCAAGCTTTTGAGTAATAACAGGTGAGTCTGTTGGCTCAACGGCAACTGACGTAATAGCTTTGCCTTTAGTTAGCTTTAAATAACGGCTTACACCTGTAATTGTGCCGCCAGTACCAACACCAGCAACAAAAATATCGACATTACCATTGGTGTCTTCCCAAATTTCTGGGCCAGTAGTCTTTTCGTGAATTTCAGGGTTTGCTGGATTATCAAACTGACCAAGTAACACGTACTTATCAGGGTTAGAGTCTTTGATTTCTTGTGCTTTAGCAATAGCACCGTTCATCCCTTTAGCGCCGTCAGTTAATTCTAATTTGGCACCTAAAGCGGCAAGTAACTTTCTACGTTCTAAACTCATTGTGTTTGGCATAGTTAAGGTTATGCCGTAGCCACGAGCGGCCGCAACAAACGCTAATGCAATACCGGTATTACCACTGGTAGGTTCAATAATTTCTTTACCTGCAACCAACTCACCTTTTTTTTCTGCGTCCCAAATCATGTTTGCGCCAATACGACATTTAACACTAAAGCTTGGGTTTCTTGATTCTACTTTCGCAAAAACGTTACCGCCGGTTACTCGGTTAAGTTTTACAAGAGGGGTACGGCCAATACTGGTTGAATTATCTTCAAAAATTGTAGACATAATATAATCCTTTGAACTATTTATACTTATTCATGTTGGTAATAAGTATTGAATAAAGTGTTAAAGTTACTCGTAAAATGACCAACTTTATTTGTGTTAACTATTTAGCTCTTGCTTAATATTTGACTATTTAACGAGAGTTTTGATATCAGTGAATCTAACTTATAGGTAATAAATCGAAAAAAGCCACTATTCACAATACATAAGCCTTTAGATTATCGACTTATTAGAGAAAAAGAAGTGACATTTCGTTATAACTTATTCATAAAAAATGGAATAAAAATTTAATTTTATATAGCTTTTGCAAATATCTAGTTGGTTCACTTTTCTCAATAAGTTGATTGAGTCATTTGCTTGCTAGATACTTTGCAGGCTAGTAAAAGTATTTACTAGTTTGGCATCCAAGCATAGCTCACTTTGGTGAAAAAGGTTCTTTCTTGTTGGGTCAGTGTTTTTAACTGATTATCTTGTAAGCTGTTGTCTGAGTAGCCTAAGAAAAATAATGTTTGTGGGTTTAATTTATAGGCATATATGAGCTGAGTCGACAATGCCTTATTGTGTTCGCTGCTATCACTTAAACTAAACAAGCGTTGATTTTGTAAAGGGTTAAACTCAATATCAGTGTAAACCATATTAAGTTTAATATAACTGCGCACGTCAAATTGATAAGACAACCTTACGTCAGCTATTTGCTCTTGGTAAATGTTTTCACCTTGGTTATCTAACTCGCTATAGGTATAACTAATATCAAGTTCTAGATGATCAGTAAGATTAACTAACACATGGTTCCAAATTTCATTAAAGTCGCCTAAGCGATTATTAATATAATCAATTCTTTTACCGGTAATAATAGAAGTCTCGTTATAAAAATTATTTACAGGCTGAATAAAAAAGTACATTTCTACTTCATTTTCGCTGAAATAGTCTTGCTCTAAGCCAAGTTTGTCAGCATGGGTCCATTTTAATTCTGCATAAGACAACATCGGGCCGTGAATACCGGTTGAAACTATTTGTGTTTTCTCAAGTAGCTTTCCATCTTCATCGTGTTCGATATACGCCTGTGCTTGAATATTGGCGTCAGACCACCAACTATCAACGTCACCATAAAAGGTGCGACGTGCTTTAAGCTTGTCTTGACGGTAGTTTGCTTTAGGCATAAATCCTAAATCGGCACGGAAATTTTTGCCGATTTGCTGATGGTGAGCGCTAATATCCCAATACTCAGACTGATGAACTAAGTCTAACTTAATCGCACTATCGGTAAACGATTCGTTGTTATTGTTCTGATACCCTTCAGGCATTTCTGTATTGGCTGACACTACTTGGGCTAATATCGAATTTGATTGGTCAAAACGATATTTGGTATCTAAACCGGTAACGATATTATGATAATTCTCACTGGCGCGAATGGTATTAATGACACCAACAGAGAAGTCATCGGTAAAATCATATCGATATTTGAATGCGGAAGAGTGGCTTTCTTCGTCAAGGGATATTAGGCGTGATGCTGTATTACCCGGTAAAATAAAATTTGTTTCCGTATCATTGGTGACGAAAAAACCATAGGTATGTTGGTTTTTGGTACCGGTTAGTTTAACGCCATAATCGGGATCCGCAATATTTCGGGTGTAGACTAAATCAAAGTTACTGGTAAAGTAGTCGGAATTTTCTAGAAAGAAGCTACGCTTTTCGTCATAAAAAAGTGAAAAGGTTTTATTAACACTAAGCTGACCTGCGTCAGATTCAACCGTTGAAAAGTCGGGGTTTAACGTTAGGTTGAGTAATGTATCTGAGCTTATTCCCCAGCGTAAATCTAAACCCGCTTCAATATCGTCATTGTCATGCCAATCATCATCACTTGCATAAACGTCTCTCGTTTGATTTTTGGCGGCGACTACCGTTGGTGTCAGGGTAATGTTTTTGCCAGCTTGAGCATTTTCAAAGCCAGAAATTTCAGGGTATTGACATAACCAACAGGCGTTATCACGATCTAAAGGAACGTGAGAAATACGTAAATTGGTATCTCTTGGATAAAGCCGAATAAGTTCAAAGGCCCAGGTTTTGTTTTCGTTAGACGGCTCAAAATTTAAAATATGAAATGGGATCGCAAGCTCAACTTGATAACCGTCGGCGGTCAGTTTCCCGTAAGATTGCCAAATGCCATCCCAAGCGTCGTTAGAATTGCCAGTCATTTCATTATAAATTTGATCGTGTTGCACGCCAAATGGGTTGACTAAAAAACTGTAATTAAGCCGTCTATTGTTCGCGGTATCTAATTTTATACCGACTAAATCATCGCCCCAGCGACTATCGCGATCAGCAAGTGCTGCAATAATTTTTTCGGGTTGTGGATCCTTGGCAATAAATGCAATGTAGAGGAATTGGCTGTTTTCGATAATTTTTGCGGTTGTTTTTACAGGCGCAGGTTGGTTATCCCAGGGGCTATTAACTAAATCTAGTGAAATGGTTAATGCGTTCTTCCATATTTCATCGTCAAGCGAACCATCAATGTTTGCCGATAAGGAGGATGTAGGAATGTTATATGGTGCACTAGAAGGAGCAAAAGAGCTTGCAAATGTAGAATTAGAAAACGCCCACAATAAAGCGCAAAATACAAAGAATTTTGTCCTTAAAATGCTCACATTTTCTCCCTAAAAAATACCGCTCATCAGTATTAGCTGACGTTTTATTATTGTTATGTTTTATATGAACATAATTGTTACAAAAATGTGTTGTTAACACAACTGTTACTTAAAGGATTAGCCACATTCGTACCATGGTTATAAAATTGTTTTATATTACCAGTGCTTAACTGGTTTATGCATTAGCGATACTGGCTTGTGGCTGAGATGGTGTTCTTTCAATGTTATGATTTATTAGCACAGTTTCGGTTTTATCGTAGTGAAAAGTTTCCAAAGTCGTGCTTTTTTAATAAGTGTTTATTCTATAACAACTGATGAACATTTTTTATGCCGGTTAGCGCTATTTAATCACGTAACTATTTGTTGGTAAGCCTCGAAAGTAAGACAAATTTTTTGCATAATACGTAAATGACATTTTGACGATATTTGATGATGCACATTTACTTACTCGACATTTTTGCCTTTGCCGTATTTATAACGTGTTGGTTTGGATACACTTTATTTGCACGTAAAAAAGCAAAAACAACTGATTGTATCGCGCGCTCTCTTCATCAAAACCGAATTCACTGGATGACTCAAATGCTTTCCCACGAACTTAGGGTAGGGGAAGCGTCTCTATTAGCCAATTTAGAACGTAATATAGCTTTTTTTGCTTCGACCACCTTACTGGTGTTAGCGGGTGTTTTGGCCTTATTTGGTCAAGTTGAAAAACTTGCGGATATTCTTGAGTCTATTCCATTTGCACAGTCGTCATTAACCTTTGCTATACAAATCAAACTGGCATTACTTGGTTGTATTTTTGTTATGGCGTTTTTCCAGTTTACATGGTCAATGCGTCAATACGGCTTTGTTAATGTAATGATTGGCGCGGCGCCTTATGACAAAAGTGGTACAAACGAAAATCTCAAAAAATATGCAAAACAAGTGGCGGTAGTGCAAGACCAAGCAGCACATGCCTACAATTATGGTTTACGGTCTTATTATTTTTCGCTTGCAGCCATTTGTTGGTTTTTAAGTCCAAGCGCCTTAATGATCGCAAGCATTCTTGTTGTTTACACCTTGTATAAACGTGAATTTACCTCTAAGGCGGTAACGGCCATTACGGCTGGTATGCATTATTTAGATATTGAACGAGACAAAGCTGCGTCAAAAGATTCAAGTAAAGGGTAATTGTTATAAATTCTAATTACTTGAGAGTGCATTCATCTTATGGCTAATCCATTGTATAAAAACTACTCATTAAACGACTTTGACAAATTTGATTGCTTAAAGCTGTCTATAGGCGTGTATTTGTTACTGATTTATTTATTGAGAGGTTATATCGTATGGCTAATGTCAGTGACTAACCTTAACGACAGAGTCGCGACAATCGCTTGGGTATATCCTGAGACATCTTTATTTTATTTGAGTTTAGTGTCGGGCACATTTGGACTCTTTTTTGTCTTCGTACTAAGCTTACGCCGCCCTGATGCGCACAAATGGGTTCAGTATTGTTGGCGACGTGCACGCTCGCTACTCGTTATTGCGTTAGTGTTTGATTGTGCAGTGAATATTATTGCCTTCCAATTTTGGCAACTTCTCCCGCTTAATCAGCTCATCGGGCAAATAGTGTTATCGGTATTGTTCGTGATGTTTTGTCTGCTGAGTACGCGTTTTCGAATAAACAGCCATGAGTTTCCCACTAAACTGCCTGAAAAATAGTTTAGCTTGTCACTAGAATACTCATTTGTTACTTCAATTTTTTCGACTAATTAACCAACCAATATCAACAACTGGCGATAATTTCAGTTTAACCCTAGCGTAATTATCTATAGTATTTAAGTACGCACTGTAAAACATTTATTTTAACTAATCTTTAATGTAAGGCATTACCTTTGAGCATTGACAATTCACAAGACCAACGTTTAATTATTCTTGATACAGAAACTACCGGTATAAATCCACGTGAAGGCCATCGTATTGTTGAAATTGGCTGCGTTGAAATGATCAACCGTCAGCTCACCGGTCGAACCTATCACGCCTATATCAATCCATTAATTGAAATGGAACAAGAAGTTATTGATGTTCATGGATTAACCAATGCTTTTTTAAGTGACAAACCATTATTTTCACAGGTCGCTGACGAATTTATTGAGTTTATACGTGGTGCTGAACTCGTTATTCACAATGCTAAGTTCGACGTCGGCTTTATGGATCACGAATTTAATTTATTAAGAAGAAACTTACCGTTAACCTACGATATTTGTACGGTGACCGATACTTTAAAAGTGTCTAAAGATGAATTTGGCTCGCCGAAAACCCTCGACTTTTTAGCTAAACACTATCGAGTAGACAAATTAATTGACCGTACTTATCACGGCGCATTAATTGATGCTCAGCTGTTAGCCTTTGTTTATATCGAGATGACACGCAAGCAGGCAACGTTAAATTTAACGGCATCTGAAAATGTCGCAGAAGGTGGCGACGCAAATGCAATTAGGCGATTAGCAAAAGATCGAACAAAACTTAAGGTTATCAATGCATCTGCCGATGAAGTAGTAGCACACAATGAACGCTTGGCGGTTGTCGCCGAAAAAGGAGCAAGCCCTATATGGCCCAAATGATTGGTTTAAAATCGACGTTACTTGCACTTTGCAGTATCGGTATGAATGTTCTTGCAGCCAATGCACAAGAGCAACAAACCGCGATTGAGTATTATCAGCATGACAATGTCACCAATCAAATCCCTTATTTTGACAATCGTTTTAGAATTGATGCGCAAGTAGATGAGTTAACTCTACTGTTTTATCGACAAAGCGGTTCACCGCCAGTTATTTTAGTGCAGCCTGACGGCACCAAGCTAAAAGTTAACTATGCGAAAGAGCTTGGCATTGAATGGTATGACGACCGCACATTCGACATGATCAAGCTTAAAAAGCCAATGCCAGGCCCTTGGCAAGCAATTGGAAATATATTACCAAATAGCCGCATTATGGTGATCTCTGAAGTTAAACTGGAAGTATCTCCATTACCTGAAATTCTCTTACAAGGTGAAACACTTAAAGTTGTTGGTAAGTTACTCAATGGCGAGGCTGCGATTGATAACCCAGATTTTAGAGATGTCATTAACTTAGATGTTGATTTTTTTAGTACCAATAATTCTGCCTTTGATAATTTTGGCGCAGAGCCAGTTAAATTAGCGTCTTTTCGAGATGACGGTTACGACTTAGATGAATATGCGGGAGATTCCGTATACACCGGCGAGTTCGAACTCGACTTTTCTCCCGGTGAATGGTTACCGATTTACCGCATTAAAATGCCGATGGCAACACGCGATTTACAGCAATCGCCTGTCATTATAAGACCGACACCTATCGATATATCGGTTGAAGTCACTGATGACGTTGAGAAGCAACACACCATTATCTTTTCAATAGACCCAACCTACGTCGACCCAGACAGCATTATATTGCAAGGTAAGGTTACATACCCTGACCGACAAGTTGAGCCTTTTTCAGTAATGGAAGGCAAGGGCGAGAGTCGTGAGCATAAAATTCCTTTTACTGAGGGCGGTGTACATCGAGTTAAAGTCAGCGCCTTTGGTAAAACCACACAAGGGCGAGAGTTTAGGTTGGTCACGCCAGAATTTAGTTTTAATGTCGAACGTGTTGAAGGCGGCTTAGAGGATTACGCATCAACAGATGAGCTTGATAGCGAAGCAGTAAAACAGAAAAGAGCAATAGAAGCCGAATTGGCCGCGCAAGCATTAGCAGAAGAACAAGAAAGATTAGCTGAAGAAGAAAAAGCGAAACAACAACAGCTTTATTTAATGATCGGAATAAGTAATGCAGTAGTCATTCTTTTGGGGGCAATTTTCATTTTTATGCGCATGCGCAAGAAAAAGAAAAAATAAATTTTGGCTAATTCAGCGAAAAACAGGGCTTTTTTGCTGTAAATTTCGACGTTTTGAGCAGCAAATGCGCATACAGTTAAATTTATCAAAAAAAGTGGTTGACGGCACAACCTCATAACCGTATTATCTCCGCCGCATTCAACGAGATGTTGTTGAAAGCAAAGATTTAACGCGGAGTGGTAGTTCAGTTGGTTAGAATACCGGCCTGTCACGCCGGGGGTCGCGGGTTCGAGTCCCGTCCACTCCGCCACTATTTACTAAATGCTTTAACGCTTACCTAGCAACCCCAATCAGTTTTATCTTCTGTTTTTTCAAAAAATTCAAGCTTCAAAAACGTCAAGCACCGATAAAAATATTCTCTATAGAGTCAATACACGCTACCTTTGTTGATGTCTCAATTTACGATCAACTGCCAACAACTTGATATAGCTTTTCTCTTGCAACAACGCGCTGCAAATAATGCCGTGTTTCTTGGTAGGGCAAATTATTTAATAGATATTGATAAACTTCTTCGGGTTGCATTGCATTAATTATTGGCACAGCTTGGCTAACACTGCGGCTACGATTTTTATTAAAACTGCGCGCAAGGTTACCACTACCGGTATTATATGCCGCTATCATGCAATAAAGCCTGCTTTGGTTGTTTTTAATCGCCCCTAGGTAGCGTTCATCAAGTAAATGCAAATAGGCAATGCCTGCTTCAATATTTTCATTAGGTTGAAATAAATAGCGAGACGTCATCGGCTTATCTTTGTTAAATAGAAAACGATTTACGTCTGTGCCCGCAGAATTAGGCACGATTTGCATTAAACCAAAGGCTGGAATATGTGACTGAGCTTTTGGGTTAAAATAGCTTTCAGTGTGCATAATGGCCAATACAAAACTCGGTGGTAATTGCCAGCGTTGACTTTGTTCCTTTACTTGGGCAACAAAAGGTTGGGCTTTAGCAAGTTCACTGCTTTTAGCTAAGGGAATGGTAACGGTTGTTATCTTTTGATTATTAGATGCCTGCTGCTGACTTTTCGGCGAGGGTAGTTGTTTTATGTTGTTAACTAATCGAGTTAAGCGCTCGGTTTGCTCTCGCTTGATCTGAATTTTTTCTTGGTGAATTTTTACTTGCAGCTGTTTTTGTTGCGCAGCATCAACTGAACGTTGCGCTTTTTTGTAGTTATGATTGTAGTCAGGAGTGTTGTCATGAGTGCTGTCGAGTGTTTTGCTAGGTCTATTGTTTTTGGGCGTTGGCTGAATAAGTTGATCATAAAGTTTATCTAGTGCTTGCTGCTGTGCGAGCATTTGACCGCGAACTTTTTCACTTTCCTTTTCATAAATATAGCGCTTATTTTGATGAAAACGATTGGTCGTCTCGCTCAACTTTCCTTCTTTTAGGTATTGTTCAAACAATAATTTATCTGCAGAGTGATAATCACTTTCTTGCTTCAATATACTGGCAACTACCTGCTTATTATCGGCATCTTTGCTTAATTGCTGCAGCGATTGTTTGATTTGCCCAGTGGTAATTGATTGCTCTTCATTGCTGAGCCAACTTAAACGCACTTCATTGTTAGCAAAGTCATAGACCACTTTTTCAGCATTACCGTTTGTTCCTTTTTGGTATTTTACGAATTGGCTTTTATTTGACAGCTCAGCATCTCCCCATTGCTTTAATAATTGATCTCGTCGATCATCAAGGGCGCTAAAATAGGCTTTTCGATATTGTTGGTATTGAGACAAATAATTATCTTGCCACTGTTTAAATTCGTTAAGCTGTGAGCTAGCCGAAAACTCTGTTGCTTGGGTTACTTGAGTTGCTTGCGCAGGTTGCACTGATTCCGTATGAGGCGCAGGGGATGAGGTTGGAGGTTTCGTGGAATAATTTTTTTCGATTGCTTGGTTTAATTCATCAAACGGGTCTTTTTCTTGTGAACCAGCTGTTTGCGCAATCGCTTGAGATAAAAATACGCAGCAGCTAATGCAGACTATACATGGTTGAATTATTTTCATCATCGCCCTTATTACTTATGAACAATTAATGCATTTTTGATATAGCGCCGTAACATTGCAATCACACTAAACAAGGTGTTATCAGCTTAGTGTGATTGTTTATAAATGGCTTTAGTTGGTTAAGCGCGCTATTTCTTTATCTAAGTCTTGCTCTGCCTTGTAGGCTTTAAACTCTTCATATAAGAATTTTTCATCTTGAGAATTTACAGCGCGTTTGCTTTCTTTGATCAACGAATTGAAAAGCTTTTGCGTGACTTCCGGTGTTAATGCCGTTAGTGCACAAAAATGTTCTTTGCCGGCAATATTAACCACGGCTGACTTTAATACGCGTGAGCCATTAAGTGTTTGTTTGGTGACTTGTTTAGATACCGAGCTAAAGGTATTACCGACCGCAATATCGTTATCTGCATCGGTGCGGCTAATATAGGTTTTATCTAAGCCTTCAATACGGGTTTCAATTTGCTGAGCTAACGCCAGTCTAGCATTGGCGGTTGCCATTTTTTTATCAACTGAAATGTTGCCCGAAAATTTAACGCAATCTGTGGCGCTAATACTGTTTTCAACATTTGGGTTTAACACCCAGTCAGGTAAGCTTTGGGTAACTTTGGTTGGCGTAATAATCTCGGTTTCTTTAGTTGAACTACATGCTGCGACAAGCGAGGTAACAGCGACTGCAAGAATAAGCTGGCGTGTTTTCATCGGATTTATCTTCCTTTCTTAAATCAAGTTACCTATCAGCATACCAGTTTTTATTCGCTTTTAAACGGGAAAATGATCTTTATAAAAATCAATTAAGGTATTGCCTGTACAGTTAATTCTGTTAGTGTGTGGAGTATGCAAAACCTTAAGGGAAAGCAGGCATTGTTAGCAGGCAAGGATAAATGATAAGAGTATTTTTTAGTGTTTTGATGCTTATTACTGTATCTGCTTGTTCATCATATCATCAGCAAAACCCGATAATACCTCTGCAAAATGGTCAATATTTGCAAGCTGAAAAAGCACTGAAAAAAAATCACCAATCTCAGTATAAAAATCGATTGTTGTTAGCGCTCGAACTTGGCGTGGTTAATCACCTTGAAGGTGATTATCAGCAAAGTAATCAACATTTTCATGATGCAGAAAAACTTATTGAGCAGCTCTATACGTTAAGCTTATCTGAAAGCCTTTTAACTTCAGTTACGGGGTCGAGTTATTCAACCTATAAAGGGCAAACGTTTGAATACGTTTTGGTCAACTATTACAAAGCACTTAATTTTTTAATGCTTGCTAGCGCAGAGCATAAACTTGACCAAGAAATGCTTGATAGAGCTTTAGTTGAAGTTAGGCGCTTAGGTAATCGACTAAGGGTTTTAACCGATAAAAGTGGCGGCTACCGTAAAAGTCATAATAAATCGACTGAAGCCCAAGTTTTTAGGTTATTGGAAAAAGCCCTTGGCCAGCGAGTTGATGCAGAAAAACTGATTTATAAGGATGATGCTTACGCTCATTATGTATCAGCGATTCTCTATGAAATGGCAGGCGAATTAGACAGTGCTCGTATTGAATATCAACAAGCTGCCATTGGCTATGAAAATGGTTTTAGCCAGCAATATCATCTCGCACCTAGTATTGCACAAGATGCTTGGTTTGATGTACTAAGAGTGATGCAAATAGCGGGTGGTTATGACCATGATTGGCAAGCTTTAGCGAAAGAGAAGTTGCCTGCAGCCGCAATAGATTCACTTAAACAAACCAAGAAAAATACCGGTGAAGTCTTTGTGCTGCAACATGTAGGCGCTAGCGCACAAAAGCGCACCTTAAATTTAACCTTATCGATTGATGAACATGCTAAAGCTTTAGTGTTAACACCGGTACTTATTGGCACGCGTGCTGAGCGAATAGAGCAGATGCAATGGTTTGAAATGCTCTATGCCGACAATGATTTGTTTGATGTTATTCAAAACTATATTAATGGCGACATCGAAGATGTGGTTTTAGGGTTATTTACCAAACGTATTCCTTTATTTGGTTTGTGGGATGATGCTGTTGATATTGGCTTGGTTGACGCGTTAGATATTCCTGCACGTGTCGCGGTTAGCTATTTTCCAAAAGCAAATAATGCGATGAAAAACAGCCAGCTGTATCATAATGGCAAACTGTTAACGTCACTAACACATGCTAATGCATTAAACACCATTGCCATGCAGCAACATTTAATACAGGCCAATCAAGAAATACAAATTGCCTTAACACGCGAAATTGCCAAAGCGTTAATGGTACAAAAAGTAAGATCGGAATTTGATAAAAAAGATCAAGGTGATTTAGGCATGTTGATTGGTTTTGCTGGGCAACTTGCCAATATGTATACCGCATCTGCCGATACGCGTAATTGGCTAACATTGCCGGAAAATGTATTTTTAGGTAGAGTTAACTTGCCAGTAGGTAAACAACAGTTAGAGCTAGTGACGACCTTTAAAAACGGTCACAAAACGCGGACAAATTTTCAGGTGAGCGTTAATGAAAAACGCCCTACAGTATGGAAAACGAGAACCTTTGAGCAGGGCAGTTTATCAATAAAACAAACTCCACAGTAACGTGGAATTTTTGCTTTATTTGCTAAGTAGAGTCTCCAAATTAAGCAATTAAGTGAATTATAAGCAACGGCTTTGACGCCGTTTTCAATTTAGATAACGTATTTTTTAAAGGATGTAAGATGAAAAAACTTAACCATAAATTATCGTTGATATGTATGCTGGTGTGTAGCACTTTACTGGTAACCGCTTGTTCAAGTACTAAAGTCTCTCGTATTGAAGCTGATCAAGAAATGGCGTTGACGGATAAGTGGAACAGCAAAGATTCACAGCTAGTTGCCGAAGCAATGATCACCGATATGATGACCTTTCCTTGGCTTGAAAAGCATTTTAAACAACACAATGCTAACCCCGCTGTTATTATTCAAAAAGTGCGCAATAAGTCACATGAACATGTACCAGTAGAAACCTTTTTAAATGATTTAAAGCGCGCTATGCTACGCACAGGAAAAGTAGATTTTGTTGCCAGCCATGACGTAAGAGAAGATATACGTGAAGAGCGCAAAGACCAAGAATTAAATGCACGATTTGATACGCAAAATGAAATGGGTGAAGAGCTTGGCGCCGACTATGCCTTATCTGGCAGTATTAATTCAACGGTTGATGAACTCGACGGTAAGCGCGTTACCTTTTATCAAGTGGATTTACGATTAATTGATATGACCAGTAATCGCGAAGTATGGAATGGTCAACAAAAAATTCAAAAATACCAGGAGCGCTCAAAGTTTGGCCTGTAAATATTCATTTATTGTTGCAGCGTTATGTATAAGCTTAACGGCGTGTAATTCAACACCAACGAATACCCCAAGCTTTAATGACACTAATCAAACACCATTGTGGTTAGATAATTTGCCAACAAAAAATGGGGTCATGTTTGCGGTGGGGAGCGCGACTGTCTATCAAGATGAATTGTCTGCGTTAGCCTCTGCTCAAGAAGCGGGGCGATTGGCGCTGGCAAAAAAAATTCGCGTCACCGTTGCTGGTTCTACATCAGTTGAACAGTCAGTAAAAAATAATAGTTTTCAAGCCAGCTTTTCAGAAGCTATTGAAACTAGCGTGCCGCAAATGGAATTGGCAGGCGTTCAAGTGGAAGCCGAGCACGTTAACACCAGTGAGAAAACCGCCTATGCTTTGCTATCGTTCAATAAACATAAAGCTGTGCTGTTTTTGCGTGAAAGCATAGATACGCTAGATCTTGAATTAAGCCATTATCATATCGATTTTAACGCTGCCAAAGATCAACAATTAAAACAAGCGATCACCATTAAAGAAAGTATGTTACAGCGGCATCAGTTAAACGAACAGCTCAGTAATTTTGGTCAGCAAAAGCAGTTGTTGTCCTCTAGTCAACGACAATTGCTTGCCGACGTTGATCACATGCTAAGGCAAATAACATTTTCAATTTCTGGGCAAGCATCGACATTATTGCAAGAAAAAATTAGCCAAGTGTTGATCGCACAAGGCCTAAAGGTGGTTGCTGCACCAGCCGATTTTGACGTGCAATATAAAGTGACATGGCGTGAAATTGAAAAAGATGAGACTTTTTATTACTTTGCTGATAGTTCCTTGGCGTTAACTTATCAAGACTCATTGTTAGGACAATTTCAGCAAAAAGCAAAAGGGGTTTCTGCTGACAAAGCACTCGCCAAAGACAAGGCCATTGAAAAAACAGCGAATCAGTTAGGTAGAGAGTTGGCCAAACAACTATTTAGTTACTTTTCTAATAACAAAGGCATGAAATAAAAACTGCCAAAAATAAAAGCGCCTATGCCGAGTGTTTCGACATAGGCTAACTAAACTTGCGTGAAAGTTAAATTTTGAGCATGTAAATTACTGCTTAATGACTTGTGGCAATAATATCTATAATTGAAGCTAATGATTTTTATATTGTCTATTGCTATTTTTAATACGTTTGTGATTGAAAAATGTCGGAATTGTTAAATTTGCCCTAGCTTAAACCCATAGCAAGTTTTGCTTGGTTAAATAACCATTGGGTCATAGGGTCGTTGCGGTTTCTTTGATGAGAGAATAAGGAGAATGCACGTAAAATAGCTTCATTGGTTAGTTCTTCCGGCAGTACTTCAAAGCGATACTCTTGTTGCAGTCTGTCGATGTTGCTAGCAGATACTAAACCGATAAAGTCACTAGAAGAAACTAATCCAAGCATCATACCGATATCACTGGTTCTGACATTAATGTGTTTATCTATCTGTAATTTTTTAAGTACTTTTTCACTGCGAGAGTTGTTATTGTCACCATATATAACATTGACGCACAACGGGTACTGCAACATCTCAGAGAGTTGATTAGAACATAATGGATGCTCTTTTCTCATCACTGCGACGAAGGTGTCGTTACCTAAATCTTTTTGAAAAATATTATTGCTTGTTTCCATGGGTAGATAGCTAAACCCCCAACAATTGCTTTTTAATTCCAGATCGCGAACCGCGTCAAAATCCCAATGGTAAGCTTCAACAGTAACATGCGGGGCAAGCTCGCTTAGCTTTTGTACAATAGGTACTGCCAAGGTATTCATTAAAGGCGGGGAAAATAAAAGCGTTACTTCACCTTGAGTATTGGCAATATTCCAGTCGTTATTGTTGATATAGAGTGCGTCGAGCTGATCTAACATCGGTGGTACGGCATCTAATAATTGCCGGCACCTTATGGTGGGTTCTAATTGGTTTTTATCGCGGACAAAAAGCGGATCGTTGAATTGCTCGCGCAGCTTTTTCAGCATAACGCTAATGGCAGGTTGACTCAGATGCAAACGTTTTGCCGCTAGTACCGTTTGTCGCTCTTCATTTAGCACAATGAGTAACCGTAACAGGTTAAGGTCTTTTTTCATTTTATTATAGATAGCCTTCAATCGCTTAGCGTTTAAGTATGCCAGTAAAAATAACTTAAGGCAGTAAAATTTTAACCTTGTGTGTTGCGTATTTGAGCAAAAAATTTTGACAAAATTAGTGCGTGTACTATTAATTAAATGTTACTGAAGTTTTGTACTTTAGTGGCAAATTAATTAATGGATATTAACTTTGAAGGAACAAATCATGAAAAAACTACTATTAGTATTGTTAAGCACCTCAATGTTATTAACGGGTTTTACTGTTACTGCAGAAACGCCTGTTGATAAATCGTCTCAAGCGGTTGCTCATGCGAGCGCCCCGGTCAATATTAACCTAGCAAGTGAGCAAGAGTTATTAACGCTTAAAGGGATAGGTAAAACCAAAGCGCAAGCGATTATTAATTATCGTAATGAGAAAGGGCGCTTTACTAAAGTTGAAGATCTGCTTGAAGTTAATGGTATTGGTAAGAAAGTCATTAAAGCGAACAGTGATCGACTGTCTGTTTGAATGGTTTTGTCATATTAATCGGTTTGTAAAATATTAACGAGCACATTAGCGTAAGTTATTGCCGTTAAGCTTTAATAGCCAATAAACTGCTTGTTTTTTTGGCTATTATTTATAAAAAAAATGCCAGTGATCACACTGGCATTTTTATTTTATGCATTAACAAATGTTGAACTATAGGCTCGGTTTTGTTGGACCTGCAGCACTTTTACTGGTCACACTCGCTAAACTTGCAGCTTTTCCAGAAGTCAGGTGATTGTTACGCTCTTCATTACTGAAAAATGCAGTAGGTAGCTCATTAACGGTATTAATGGTTACCGGCTTAGCCATTGGTGAAGAAGCAAAACAACGTGTAGATAATTTTACTTTTACTTTTGTTGATTTTGCAACTTTTGGTTTGCTGGTTGATTTTTGCTGTACAGAGGCTGCCTTTACTTTAGCAACAGGCTGCTCAGCTTTAACTTCAACCGTTTCAGCTTGTTCAGCTTTAACTTCAACTGTTTCAGTTTGTTCAGCTTTAACTTCATCCGTTTCAGCTTGCTCAGCTTTAACTTCAACGGTTTCAGCTTGCTCAGCTTTAACTTCAACTGTTTCAGCTTGTTCAGCTTTAACTTCAACTGTTTCAGTTTGTTCAGCTTTAACTTCAACCGTTTCAGTTTGTTCAGCTTTAACTTCAACCGTTTCAGTTTGCTCAGCTTTAACTTCAACTGTTTCTACTTCAACTTTTTCTGGAGTAGCTTCTGCTTGTGGTTCAACAAACGGTAGGTCTTGTTGTACTTCTTGTGAAGTGGTTTCAACTACTTGCTCAGCGACTGGCTCACTTTCAACGGCAACATCGTTAGCGAGTTTATTGTTCACTTCAATATTATCGTCCAATACAAGTGATGCTTGGCTTGGAGCAGTTTCTTCAGCGTTTACTGGTGCATCAGCTGCTTGTGGCTTTTCTTCTCCATGCGGGTAACGCACTTCAATTGGGTCTTCTTTCACATCAGCTTTGTTGTCAATCGCTACGTTTTCAGGTTTAGTCTCAACAACAGTTGTTTCAACATTGTTACTTTCAACACTGCTTTCTTGCTCGTTATCATTATTTTGACGACGACGACGTTGACCATGTGAACGCAAGTGTCTAGGAGAACGTCTATTTCTAGGGCGCTCTTCTTGCTTACCTGTTTCACTCGTAACTTCGGCATTTTTGGTTGTTTCAACAACTTCAACATCAGCAACTACAACATTTGCTTTTTCAGCAGCAGGCTTTTTATTGGCTGCTTGTGATTTTGCATTTCTGTTTTGAGCGTTGTTTTCGTCGTTAATACGCACTTTTTTGCGATTGTTTCTACGTTGACGACGTTCAGCAACCTTTTCTTCTTTAGGTTTAGCCTGCTTGTCATGCTGTGGTTTATGGGCTTGTTTATTTACCTTTTGCTCTTTGTCGTCTTTATCTTTCGGCGCCGCTTTATTTGCATGGCGGCGATCATTATTGCGGTCGTTACGAGTGTTTTTTCGTTGACCTTGACGATTACGCTGAGGACGACGTTCATTTGAACGTTTTGGTTTTTCTTGTACAACAGGTTTTTCTTCTTTAACTTCTTCGGCAAATAAGCCTTTAAGCCATGAGAAAAGACCCGAAATTAAACCTGGTGACGCTTGTTCTTTTTGCACGGCTTTTTGTTCTACTGGCTGCTCAGCAACTGGTTTTTTCGGCGCTGTCATACCTTGTAGCATTGGCTCGTCACGTTTTGCCGCTTCTTTATTGTACTTAGGCATTACCGCTTCTTCTACCTTAGCTTCGGTAATCGGTAGTTCGTAGCTTGCTTCTTCAATGCTTTCGTCTTTTCTTACTCTAACCACTTCATATTGAGGTGTGTCCATATGTGGGTTTGGAATAATTAGAATATGCACTTTATGGTGTTTTTCAATATGGAAAACACTACGACGTTTTTCATTTAGCAGGTAAGTTGCAACTGGCACAGGTACTTGTGCTTGAACGTGCAAGGTATTGTCTTTAATGGCTTCTTCTTCCATTAAACGCAATACAGAAAGTGCTAATGACTCTACGCCACGAACATGGCCAGTACCGTTACAACGAGGACATACGCCTTGGCTAGTTTCGCCAATTGACGGACGCAGGCGCTGACGTGACATTTCAAGTAAACCAAAACGAGAAATGCGACCTAATTGAATACGCGCTCGGTCTTGACGAACTGCATCACGCATTCTGTTTTCAACTTCACGCTGATGACGCACAGGAGTCATATCGATGAAATCGATTACCACAAGGCCGCCTAAGTCACGTAAACGTAATTGACGGGCAATTTCATCAGCCGCTTCTAAGTTGGTATTAAAGGCGGTTTCTTCGATATCGCCGCCTTTAGTTGCGCGGGCAGAGTTAATATCGATTGACGTCATGGCTTCTGTTGGGTCAATAACAATTGAACCTCCAGAAGGTAAACGCACTTCACGTTGGAACGCAGATTCAATTTGCGTTTCAATTTGGTAGTGAGTAAATAATGGTACGTCGTTATTATACAGTTTAACTTTGCTTAAAAAGTCAGGACGCATCACGCCAATACGCTCTTTTACGCTTTCAAACGTTTTAGGGCGATCAACTAATACTTCACCGATATCACGGCGTAAATAGTCGCGAATGGCACGTACAATCACGTTGCTTTCTTGATGAATTAAAAACGGAGCAGGGCGATCGCTTGCTGCTTTATCAATACGCTGCCAGTAATCAAGTAGAAGGTTTAAATCCCACTCAAGTTCTTCGTAGGCTTTACCTACACCTGCGGTACGAACAATTAAGCCCATGCCTTTTGGTAGGTCAAGTTTACTTAACGAGGCTTTTAATTCGCTGCGCTCATCGCCTTCGATTCGACGAGAAATACCGCCGGCTCTTGGGTTATTTGGCATTAATACTAAGTAGCTACCGGCTAGGCTGATAAAGGTAGTTAATGCTGCGCCTTTTTGGCCGCGTTCTTCTTTATCAATTTGCACGATGACTTCTTGGCCTTCATGCAAAACTTCTTTGATATTTGGGCGACCTTGGAAAGAATAACCTTTAGGAAAGTATTCACGGGCGATTTCTTTCATCGGTAAGAAACCGTGACGCTCAGCGCCATAATCAACAAACGCTGCTTCTAAAGAAGGCTCAATACGCGTGATTTTGGCTTTGTAGATATTTGATTTTTTTTGTTCATGACCTGGGCTTTCGATGTCTAGATCGTAAAGTTGTTGACCATCAACAAGTGCTACACGCAATTCTTCAGATTGGGTAGCGTTTATTAACATACGTTTCATAGTTTGTGTGACTCATTTTTTAGTCACAACACACCATTTGCTTAGTACACAAAGCAATCTATCGCTATGCTAACAGCTATTTGTCATCCTCACGGGTGTCAATCTTATTACGCCATTTACGTAATAAGCTGTTAAAAAATTCTGATTGTAATTGTTAACTCTGCTTACATTGATAAGCAGAGTGAATCTATGTCTTTATGTGCTCAGCATGTGTGCTGTGCGCTTCCTAGTAAACATTAAAATCAAATAACGGGTTATTGAACGACCTTTGTCGTACTCATGATAAACGTTATTTCTCTATACTCGTTTGTGTTTACATAGGGTGATTGCAAAAATACTCATCTGCGCTGGAGATAATGTTTATGCACGCTCTTCGACCGGTTACACGCGTCAAATGTTGCAATAGGCCATTCTTTTACTATGCCATTAAAAGTGTTTAGCAAGTTGTTGCTGAACTTCTAATCCATACTAATGTGGCCGCATTTTCCCTCTTACATTTCGCTAAGAGTAAAGTTAATTAGTGTTACTTTGGCTGTTAAAGCGGTAACTTTTTTATTATCCCACTATATCGTTCAATAAGGCAATAAATTAGCGGTTTTAATTAGCAGATAAGTGAAAAAAAATGATAAACTCCCGCAAATGACAGATAGTAAACAAAATGTGGGCGATAAGCCTAAGGTTAGATTCATCACAATTGATGGTGAAGATGCTGGCCAACGAATCGATAATTTTTTATTACGCACGTTAAAAGGTGTGCCAAAAAGCATGATTTATCGCCTTTTACGTAAAGGCGAAATTCGCGTTAATAAAAAACGTACAAAACCTGAATACAAATTAGCGACTGACGATATTATTCGTGTAGCGCCTATTCGTGTCTCTCAAGAAAATGCGCCGGTTTCCACGCAATTAAATATTGTTTCATCGTTAGAGAAACAAATTTTATTTGAAGATGAACGTTTAATCGTAATTAACAAACCGTCGGGCATGGCAGTGCATGGCGGCAGTGGTTTAAGCTTTGGGTTGATTGAAGCGCTTAGAGCGCTGCGTCCAGATGCGCGTATGCTTGAACTTGTGCACCGATTAGACCGAGATACTTCGGGCTGTTTAGTGGTGGCGAAAAAGCGTTCAGCGCTTAGAAACTTGCACGAACAACTACGCAATAAAAAAGTGCAAAAATTTTATCACGCCTTAGTGAAAGGGCGCTGGTCGAATAAACTTACACGTGTGACTGAAGGGTTAAGAAAGAATGACCTTAAATCCGGCGAACGTGTGGTCATTGTTGATAATATTAATGGTAAAGAGTCGGAAACGCGTTATAAAGTATTACAGCACTATGCAGATTGCACCTTAGTACGTGCCTTTCCTGTGACCGGTCGTACTCATCAAATTCGTGTTCATTGCCAATGTAAGGGCCACCCAATTGCCGGTGATCCTAAATATGGTCATGAAGATTTTGATCATGAATTAAAATCCAAAGGCTTAAAACGCTTATTTTTGCATGCGGCCAGTATTGAATTTACTCACCCGCTAACCGAGCAGCGAATTAAAGTTGAAGCGCCTTTAGAGCCGTCGCTTGAAAAAGTTTTAAAAAACCTAACTAAAGTATCAAATTAAGGTTAATCACGAATTTCATGGAAAATAACTATAAGCTTATTATTTTTGATTGGGATGGCACATTAATGGACTCAATTGGCCATATTGTTTCATCAATGCAAGCAACGGCAGCGTCATTAAAATTTGATGTACCTAGCTTTGAGCAGGCAAAAAGCATTATTGGTTTAAGCTTGCCTATTGGCGTTAAAAAGCTCTTTCCGGTCGAAACTGACGAGCAAGTACAATTAATTATTACTGAATATAAAAAGCAGTACACCAGTAATAACCATATTGCAGCAGGGCTATTTGATCATACCGAGCAGTTATTGTCGGCATTAAAAGCAAGCGATAAGCTTTTAGCTATTGCAACCGGTAAAGCAAGGTTAGGGTTGACCAATGCATTAGCACAAACGCAAATGGGCGATTATTTCCATACTAGCTATACCGCAGACGATGCATTATCAAAACCTGATCCGCAAATGCTTAATTTAATTTTACAAGAATTGAATATTAACGCCGAAGATGCGGTGATGATCGGCGATACCGTGCATGATATGGCAATGGCGCAGCGGGCAGGCATTGACCGAATAGGTATTACCCATGGCGTGCATAATAAAGCGCAATTAGAAGCCTATGCTCCTAAAGCGGTGGTTGATTCTATTTTGCAGCTTAAAGCGTTATTAGTGCATGTTGATCTTTGACGTATATTTTTGCAGCAGTATATTGCGTATTTATACAAGGCAGCGCCTATGCAGTGTGGTT
>NZ_JBPDIH010000020.1:0-5345 GCF_052030545.1 Thalassotalea sp. PLHSN55
ATTGTATGCAAATAACATCTGAAAGGGAATTTATCAGGATATGCAAATTTATTACGACGATGAAGGGCAAATGGGAGTGAATGTTACTTATCACCTAAACGGTGAAAAGCATCACGACTATTTTTCATCTATGTATAAATTTAATTCGTGGATTAATTACGAGTGTTTAGGTGCTGAAGTTATAGAAGTAACTAACGAAAATTATCCATCACTTTGTGAGCAAGGATTGTTGTAATGGATACTCGCAAGGTTTACACGGAAAGTGAACAATTCGACCAAGAATTCCTACAGAGTTTTCAGGAACTCGATTCTGGTTATGAGTTGGCAGAACGTTTAATCAATAAGCGTATTGTTGCCAAAAAAGAAAGCGTCACAATTGACCATTTAGGTTTTACTTTTCCACTTTCATCTTTGCGTCATTGCCATAAAGCGGGTTTTGCAGGTTTTACCTCTAAGTCACAGCCTTACTTTCCGTTACCACCAAAAGTAGATGTTTTAGAGGGTAAAGATGCGGAAGAAATACAAGCTCATTTGCTACATGTTAAATCTCAGTTAGCAGAATTCTATGTTGAAACATTGAAAGTATTTGTTGACCACGTTTTAGGTTTTTCTGTTGAAGCTCCACGCGGTAAAGGTTTTCACGGTTATAAAGATTCAATGACAATGCGTTCTTCAAATGGTGTTGAAGTTGGTTTCATTGGTATTGGTGGTCAGAACGATACTGCATATTTTCAAATTACTGGTCAGGGCTGCAAGCATCTATTTAGTAAGTCATCACCTTTTAGAATTCATCATTGGTTGCATACCGTTTTAGGCATTACCCATTTATCTCGCATAGATTTAGCAAGCGACGATTATGACGGTAATTTCGATTGTGATTATGCTGAAACTGCTTATTTGGATGGTGCTTTTAGGACAGGCAAGGGCGGCAAAATGCCAGTAATCAAACCTTGTCATGAATATGTTTATAACGAAAAAAGACAAAAGGTTTTTGACGTTGAAATGATTGCAATCGGTAAACGCACAAGTCCTGTTTATTGGCGCATTTATAACAAAAAATTAGAGCAAGGTTTAGACGATGAGAACCTGTCTTGGTATCGCAATGAAGTAGAGCTCAAAAAATGGAATGTTGATTGTTTACTTGATGTTGATGCCGCTTTTGCAGGTATTTGCGCCTTTGCTCAATCGATGGAAAAAACACAAGGTATTCGCACAAAGTCTATGACTAAAGCAAAGGTTGCTTGTCTGGACGTTGCTTCCAGAGTTAAGTGGTTTCGTCATTCAGCAGGTAAAGCGCTTGGTGATATTTTAGAAGCTTTCGAAGGTGATTTAGAAAAAGCTTTCGGCTTATTACTGCCCGATGATACAGGGCAAAAACTAGGCATTCCGCCAACGTATCAAAAACTAATTAATCATGTAACGGAGATATAACGATGTCTAACAAAATTATTTTATGTGGCTTACAAATTACTAGCTTTCCTGAAAGCAAAGACCCATCAGCTGAAAAAGCTGAATTACTTATGCTTTACCCAATGGAAAATGTAAATGCACCAAAATTCAAACGCAAGGCTGTAGGCCAGTCAACCGAAACACCTTTTGGTAAGAGTTCGCTTAACATTAACACTCATTACGCACATAAATTAATTGATACCGGGGCTTTTGTTTCGAACAAGGAATATGAGTTGGTCGTTGGTTTCAATACCGATACTTTTGAAAATGAAATATCGGCTATTACACCAGTTGACCAGCAAGTCAAAAAACACTTTGATGAATGCATGAAGTAAGGTTTTTGTCATGGACGACTTTAATAAAAAACTAGATTCAGCTTGGTTTATTTTAAAAAGGAAAAACAAGTAATGACTGATGCTCAATTCGATTTATTAATTCAAATAATCGTTATCGGGTTAATGGTTTTTTCTTTTTACTCTGGCTTTAAATCAGGTGTTCAAAAATGATTGATCCAACTGTTTCCTCTGTAATTGGTAGTTGTCTTTTTATTTGGCTTACTGGTTACGGAATAGGAAAAACATGGTCTTTTTTAGAGACTATTTTCAAAAAAGCTACTGGAACATATTAGTTCTCAGGGCATAACTTTAAACTTACAAGGGTTTTATTATGAATACATTACGTTCTTGGCGTGGAAAAACTATTGCTGTTGTTGGTACTGGTGCAACTGTCGTTGCAGGTTCTGCAAATGCTGCTTTAGACGGTACTGCTGTAACAGCTTTAGAGACTGAAGTTTTAGCCGATGTTGCTACTGCTTCTGGTGCGGGCTTCACTGTTTTTACAGTAGTTATTGCGACTAGTGTTGGATTTGCCTTATTAAGCAAGTTCATTAACAAAGGCGCTAACGGCTAATAGTTAATATTTAATTAAAAGCGTGTAGGTCAGTGCGCGGCCTTGTGTCCGTACGACCTATGCGATTTTAATTTTATATAAGTGAGGCTCTATGCTTGTTTCATTATTTAATTTATTACTAAAATCTCCTTTATTTTCATTAATTTTTTCCATCACATTAATTTTTTTATCTGCTTCTGCTTTTTCTGCAAACTACAATAATTTCAAACCTCTTAACAATAAACTTGGTCGCTATGCTCCTACGCCATATTCACAGGCAACTATGCGTGGTGCAGTTCTTGTTAATGATTCAAAATTTGCTATTGCTCGAATAAATCCAAAATCAGCGCTTGCATTAGGTCGTCAGTTAGCTACAAGGCACCCTTTAGCTATGGCTGGTATGGCTGCACTTACTTATTATCAGGATGATGATTTTAATTGGATGGAGGAACCCGAATTAAGTGGTGAACCACCATCATATCAACCTAAAAGTGATTTACAGTCTGTAGTTGTACGTAGTTACGGAGATAAAATTCCGCCATTGAAGGAAGTATCGTTAGTGTTAACCGATAACCCTTGTGGTGATTTTTTTGGTAACTTACCAATTCCACATTATACTGCTGATTTTGTTGATTATTCATACATTAAGCAAGATGGTGATTTGACTTATGATATCACTTGTACTTATCAGGATATCGAATATAAATTTAATCCGGATACTGGAGGCCATGATATTGAGGAAGTTCATGGCGTCCTTGTTAAAGAAGCATGGATTCATTATGAGGACCAAGATATTCTAACTTGTCCACCTGATAATAACTCAAGTGCAACATATCCTAATATTGATGATGATGGAGAAACTGTATCTTGTTCTGACCCTTCCGTTATTGATAAGTATTTACCAAAACCCATTGATTTAGACAGCGCCTCAGCTAAATATGCAGATGATTATTTAACACAATGGCATAATGAGTCGATTAACGAGTTAAAGGGGTGGGAACCTTATACAAAATCAACAGGTGAAATCGAACCTGAATATATCGAGTCTTATAATCAGCCAGGGGTTAGTGAAACCTTTAATGAATACTTAAAACATGTTGCTTCTGGTAACTATCAAACGTCAGACCCTAACGCACCAAATTATGTTCCTGCCGATATGGTTGTTCCAACACAAGTCGCTATTTCTGCTGCTACTAATGGCGAATCATTTGTTGACCCGACTACATCCGAAGTTAAAAACCCTGAAACCATAACCGATGGTGCTGCTACTAAAGCTCCTGCGCCTGATGGTTCAGCCGCCAACCCATTTCATGTTACTGGTGGCGGAGGTGGCGGAGCTGTTCAAGTTGAAGTTGTTATTCCTGAAGATGACACTATTTCGCAGACTGAATATGAAGAATCAAACGCTAAATTCTTTCAACAATTTGCTAATGCTGCGGTAAACACACAAGCTGAAACTGATGGTATGTTGCAAACTGCTGTCGATGGTGACGGGGCATTTATTGATTCATTAACACCTGATGTTGTTGACGCGTCCGGCTTGCCTGATTTCCCTGTTATTGCAGACTTATGGTCTGTTCCTACTGGTGCTTGTGTTCCTTACACTTCCGAGGCATCGATAGCAGGTAATATGAGAATTATTACTTATGACAAACATTGTCCAACATACAATGCTGTTGTTCATCCTTTGTTGGTTTGGTTTTTGTATATTTCAACTGCTTTGTACGTTATTCATTTAGCAGGCAGAACGTTTAAATCCACAGTCAGTTAATAGGTTTTTGTTATGGGTGTTATCGTTACTTTTTTTACAACAATGTTTTCTGGTGTCACAGGTTTAATTGGTCTTTTCTTAGCTAGAAAAGCAACTTTTTCACTCGCTTACATCGGTATTTATATTGTTTTGTCTGGTTTGTTTATAGCAACAATTTCCTCTTTGCTTGGTGGCATTAGTGCGTCAGCTCCGTCTAATAGTTTGCTGTCTGCCGGACTTTCTTTATTGCCAAGTAATGCGGCTCAATGTGTTGGTGTTATATCAGCAGCTCATGTGGCTAGTTATATTTTTGTTATGAAGAACAAGTTATTAAATTTAAAAGTTAAGGCGTAATTATGGCGGCATTTTTTGAGGGTTCGCGCGGCTCTGGCAAATCTAAATATTCTGTTGAACGTATGCAAAATAGGCTGAAATCAGGTAGGGCGGTTGCTACTAATTTAGATTTATTTCTTGATGAACTTTGGCCAGAAAATCCCAAGGCACATTACACTAGATTGCCTGATTTTCCACGTTCATCTGATTTACTTTTGCTTGGTAAAGCTTATCCAGAGCTTGATTATGATGACCCTACAACTTACGACGATAAGAAATTTGGCTGTGTTGTTTTAGATGAACTCTTAACATCGTTTAACTCTAGAAACTGGAACGACCCAGACAGAATAGAAGTAGTTAATTGGATTGTTCAGTCTCGTAAACATGGTTGGGATTTATGTTTAATTGGTCAGTCGATTGATGCTATCGATAAACAGATTAAAGAAACCGTTATTGATGAACTTTATAGTTTCCGTTCATCATTAAATTTGTTCCCTGGTCTTTTTTGGAAAATGCTAATAGCTCCTTGGTTTAATAAGTTAGTGCCTAAGTTTCATATGTGTACTAAGTACGATGGTAGAAAAAAAGATAAAAAACAAAAGATAGGCGGTGACCATTTTAGGCGTAATGACTTACACAAATGCTATAAAACAGGTCAGCAATTTAAAAAAGATGTGAAAATTGTTGTTTCTGATAATGGCAAAAAACCTAAAGAAATTGATTTAAGGGCGACTTATACGGTTTTGCATCCTCATTACTTTGGCGCTCCTAAGCAAGATGAATTTAAAAAGGTTGCTGGCACTAAGGAAGAACCTAAAAAAATAGTCAAACAAGACAGTTCAATTATGCTTTTTGGAATATTGCTTTTTGCATTTTGTGGTTACTATTTCATTAATAATTGGTCGACTCAACAACAGGCCATGAA
>NZ_JBPDIH010000021.1:0-3656 GCF_052030545.1 Thalassotalea sp. PLHSN55
AGTAAGAACCCGACCAAATCCCCTAAAGAATATTCATAATAATATTCATACTTAAAATAAAATTTTGTAATAATTACTAGTATCCAAAAACAACCAACAGCTTTGAAAAATCTCAATGACATTTTATTTGTAAGACTCAATTAATTTCTCCTTAAATTAATAAACATTCCACTTTTAATTTGGAAAATGAGCAGCTTTATTCATTGCGTATAACGCCGCCATCAACTGCGTAGCAGCCTGGCGCGTCTTTGTGCGGCACGCACAAAGCGTGACAGGTTGCGGAGTCAGATTGCATGGCCTTGTTATAAACGACCTTAACATTTCTATGATTTCTCATTTATTAAAACACTGGCTTCTTTTTTCATAGCTTCGTAAAGAGCCGTATATTCGATACACTTAGCTTCACTTTTAGGACTTGTAGTCTTTATCTTACCTGCATTTTTTCCTGTAAATTCAAACCACTCATCATCTGGATTACTGATCATTTTTTCACCCGAGTATGAGACGGTAATTTCTGGCTGGCTATCTCTAGAATCATCATCAGCAAGAAGATATAGAAAATCATTCTTTGGTAATGGAATTTTAGAGTATGCGACTTTAGTAAATGCCGGCCAATCGGCACCCTCCACATTTGCTTTGCCGACAGTTAATAGAGCATATTCTTTTGCAGCAAACATATTGTTTGGCATTAATAATTTTTTTAGCTTCTGTAAGCTGAGCAGTGGCAAGAATGCGGGGAATTCAGTTTTGTTAATTACCTGACCAAATGAAATTACCTCTATATTTGGAAGCCCTCTTAGAAACTCAAAATCAGATATTGGTTGTTTCCAATCGAATGTCCCATCAATCCTCAAGTACCTCAAACTATCAATTCCACTTAACCCTGAAAAATCACTCACTTTCCTAAGGTTCTCGATATGTAATGATTTTAACTTTTTAAGTTTACGCAAGGGCCCCAAGTCTGAAAATCCGGAAACATATTCAAGTATAAGCTCTTCAACATTTATTAATGAGGAGACAAAATCTATATCCTTGGTCCTCAAGTGTGTAACTCTTAAACGCTTTATATTAATCAGCTTAGAAACCACTTCTAATTGTTTCTTGCTAGGCTCATGCAGGGTGACTTCTTCTAAATTTTTATATTCTGTAATATCTTCCCATTTTTCATCATCTTTACCAATAGTGATGATTTTTATATCGTCTGGGTTTTCAGGAGCATTTTTAACTGAATATGAATAACGCTCACGATTTGGAATAAGAGTCCAATAATCGTCATTTCGATCTAGAAAATCTGCAAAGTGATGTTTCATAACTTACTCACAGGAGTTTATAACGCTTATATTAATAGGCTAAAAAAGATTGGCTAAAATCGCGAAGCGAAAGCCAACTTTTTTAGTCCTGTTGAATGACTTGTTAGCGGGCAACTACCGAAAAACTAACAAGTAACACTAAACTTTAATTTTTACATTGAACCTGAAAAGGGCGGAACAATGCAAATGAATTTTAAATCTTTACGGGGTTTGCAAATTTGTTGATTAGAAAAAGAAACTAATCTTAAAAATTTTTAACCCTAAACTTCGTTGCCTGCTAACGCCCAATTAATGGGCTTAAAATAGTTTTGCTAAAATTTTGAGGAACGAAAAAAGAGCAAACTGTTTTAAGTCCCGTTGAATTGCTTGTTAGCTGGCAACTTAACCTTTTACTTCCAAACAACACTTTTATTTAATTTAACACTAAACCTGCAAGTAGCTGAACAATAAATTAAAACTTAATGTCTTTACCTGGTTTGCAAATTAGCAGACTTAAATTGAAAGCAGGGCATTCAAGTTTAAAAATAATAAATCTTTGCCTGCTAACGCCCATTTAAGGGGCTGATAATAGTTTGCTAAAATTGTGTAGCGTAGCGAAACCGAGCAAACTGTTAGCAGTCCCGCTTTAAATTCTTGTTATGTACGGCCTGACTTTTTAAAAGAATAAGGCACGTAAATTAGATACGAAAATATCAGCATACTTGTACCAAGTTGCATCGTAGCTTTATCTGAAGAAGCGGAAATCCAGACGCAGAATAAAGTCATAAAAACCTGAAACACGGATATAAGCTTATGCTGATTAAAGTTTAATTTAGCTGAAACAAAAACCCCCACTAAATATTGCACTAGAGTTAAAACAATAAAAAGAATAAATAGTGTTGATAATGATATTTGCACGAGCACCCTTTAAATAAGTACATAACGCCTCAATAAGAGGCTAAAACACGGTAGGCGATAATAGCGAAGCGAAAGCCTAGCTGTTTTTGTCCTACTTAATTGACTTGTTAAGTGGCTATACCTGCAAAAAACTTATTCCTTTAAGGTTGTGGTTTTCAACTATTGATTTAAAGTTTACAGAACCATCTTCAAGATCAACACAGAATAATGTGAACCAATCTTCTTCAACCCTAAAAAGTAAAGTGTGAGGTACCTTGTTAGTATTAAATACATACTTCTCAATCCATAGCTTGTCATCTGAATCATCTACTTCCCAAATAGTTTCATCATGGTTTAAGCATTCGTATGTTCCAACAGGATTTATTAAAACTCCGGCTTCTCCCTCCCAGCTTACAGGTAACAATTCGTCTCTGGTTGAAAGATGAGCTTTTAACAATTCTAGTGTTTGAGGTTTAACCAACATATTACCAGCATTTACACTGTATATGTCAGGTCTCAATCCTCTCTTGTTATCTAATTCAGCTTCAAGGACCGTTGGCCACATATCTATACGGGAATCTCCGCCCATTGCCATTAATTTGATCTTATGAACTTCATCATCTTTAGCTAATAGGCTTTGATAGTCATCAACTTCAAATATAATTTGGTAAACTTTCATGGTGCTCCATAGCCACTTAACGCCTTGCTAAGCGGCGAAAAATTGTTGGCTAAAATTAGCGAGGAACGAGCAAAAGCCAACTGTTTTTTGTCCGTTTGAGCAACTTGTTATGTGCTGATTGGGTTACTACAGCAGAAAGTTTATACCTATTAGTATTAGAGTTACACCGCCGACAAAAGAAGCTTTGCTTTCTAACCAAGTGCCACTTTTAGAGCCAACCAATACACCAACCCAGCTAAATATAAAAGTGGTTACTCCAATGATAAAGCATGCTAAAAAAGGATTTACATTCAAAATAGTTAATGTAAATCCTGCTGCCATAGCATCAATACTCGTTGCTATGGCGAGTATCAGCATAACTCTATGCGTGATTTTTACAAGATCCTCTTCGATTCCTTCTGAAAAAGACTCGAAAATCATTTTACCACCAATTAATAAAAGTAAAATAAATGCAATCCATGGAGCGTATGCCTCAACCCAGCCCATAACGCCTTTACCACCGATATAACCTATTAACGGCATTACTCCCTGAAACAAACCAAAATAAATACCTGACATCAAACTTAAAGGTTTAATCTTATTATTGTGCTTTGCTCCTAACCCTATCGATACAGCAAAAGCATCCATACTTAATGCGACGGCCAAAATTAAAACTTCTACCATTTATCAAAAAACCTTTTTTATATAACACAAGGGTTAAATTGGACGAAAGCACATAGACATAATGACTCCCCACGAGGCTAGCCTCCATTCGTGGGTTAACTTAAAAAGACAGAGCCATAATTAGTTTG
>NZ_JBPDIH010000022.1:0-3147 GCF_052030545.1 Thalassotalea sp. PLHSN55
CAAAAAACAGTTGGCTTTTGTTCACTACGTTCACTATTTTAGCCAACTATTTATTTGCCCATTAACAAGGGCGTTAGCTGCCTAGGAAAGTATGGAATTAATTTCTGACATTGTTAATGGATTCAACTTATCTGATAACGATTTAGTTTCTGATAGCTTTATTTCTGAGAATGAAGATTTAATGTGGATTAAATCCGAAATTAACTTAATGCATTACGTACCAAGTTATATGATTTGGTGCATAAAATATAATAACTCTGCTGATAATTTGGTTTGTGATTATACAATCAATGCGCTTGCTGAATATGGGCGTCGCAAAGAAACAAGCAGTAATTATTTAAACTTTAAGTCTAAATGTTCGCCTAAACAAACCGTAATTATTGTGCAGTTCCTAAATTGGTGTTTAAATAATTTATTAATTTGCGACAAAGAGCAAATTGAACGTTCAATAAAAAGGTGGCAATAGGCAGCTAACAAGCCAATTAAGTGGGACTAAAAACAGTTTGCTCGGTTTCGCTTCGCTACACATTTTAGCAAACTAATTTTTAGCCCCTTATTGGGGCGTTAGCAGGCAACGAAGTTTAAGGTTAAAAATTTTTAAGATTGGTTTCTTTTTCTCATCAACAAATTTGTAAACTCCATAAAAATTGAAAATTCATTTGCATTGTTCCGTTCTTTTCAGGTTCAATGTAAAAATTAAGTTTTGGTGTTACTTGTTAGTTTTTCAATAGTTGCCCGCTAACAAGTCATTCAACAGGACTAAAAAAGTTGGCTTTCGCTTCGCGATTATAGCCAATCTTTTTTAGCCTATTAATATAAGCGTTAACAGGCAACGAAGTTTAGGGTTAAAAAATTTTGAGATTGGTTTCTTTTTCTAATCAACAAATTTGTAAACTCCCTAAAAATTGAAAATTCATTTGCATTGTTCTGCCCTTTTCAGGTTCAATGTAAAAATTAAGTTTTGGTGTTACTTGTTGGCTTTTATGTAGTTGCCCGCTAACAAGTCATTCAACAGGACTAAAAAAGTTGGCTTTCGCTTCGCGATTGTAGCCAATCTTTTTTAGCCTATTAATGTAAGCGTTATCGGGCAACGAAGTTTAGGGTTAAAAATTTTTGAGATTAGTTTCTTTTTCTAATCAACAAATTTGCAACCCCCCTAAAAATTTAAAATTCATTTGCATTGTTCCGCCCTTTTCAGGTTCAATGTAAAAAATTAAGTTTTGGTGTTACTTGTTGGCTTTTAGGTAGTTGCCCGCTAACAAGTCATTCAACAGGACTAAAAAAGTTGGCTTTCGCTTCGCGATTATAGCCAATCTTTTTTAGCCTATTAATATAAGCGTTATGTGCTTTAACTAAGAGTTTTTAAAATAAAATAATTTAGGTGTGTTTCGCCATTGTTCGTTCAGGTGATATCACTAATAAGCTTTACGCAATTAAAGACACTTTTGCGGTAAAGCTATTAATTTATTTAAGTTTAGGTTTTAATGGCTCAAAGCAAATTCAGGTTAAGGGTAACTTCGCCGTAGTTTGGCAACAAACCTAAACCGAGCTGCACATAACAAGTTGTTCAACGGGACAAAAAATAGTTGGCTTTTGTTCACTTCGTTCACTAATTTTAGCCAACTATTTATTTGCCCATTAACAAGGGCGTTAGCAAGCTCAGGGAAATATGAGTAAATTTAAAGAGTACATTTCTTTTTCAAATAAATTCTCATGGACTATCACCAAGTATATTGCGATTGTTGTGACTATTGGGGCGTCTATAGATTTTTGGAATGCATATCAGGAAGTGGGCTTTAATATTATGTTCGAAAGACTCATTACTTTTTACAGCATATTCATACCGTTATGTTACGCATTGTTTTTCTTTATAGGCTTAGGTAAATTTCATATAGAGTATGGTTTTAAAAACAAAACCTGGGACGAGGACGGTTTTTTGTAAAGCTAGCTAACAAGGCAATAAAGCGGGAAAATTTACAGTTGGCTGTTTTCACTGCGTTCAACAATTTTAGCCAACTAATAAATTTCCCCTTATTGGGGCGTTGGTATGACTCCCCACGTCAACTTAAAAACACTGATCCCTGCTCAATAAATTAGAGCCATAATCTTTTCTTTTAAAATAAAATGAGTTAACGCATAGATGAAGCAAGTAAATTCGTCGGTTATCATGCTGATATTCGTGGATTATTAACCTAATGGCTAACAGCGCCTACCTTACTTGTTCCGTCGTGACACCTATTTTCAGTCTATGCTCGTGGTTCAACGTTACTTTCGTAACGTTGCCATCCTAACGCCCTCGGTTGTTGTGCCACATCCGATGCTTGATCCCATGCGCTAACTCAATACTTTTGCTCATGCGGGTAACCTTGATACGCGTGTACGTGGTTCGATTGGCGTTATCACCACCTCGCGTGATATTGACCAAATATAGGCGATCATTTCTCGCGCTATTGCCGTAACCACTACATTTCTATGTTTACCTTTTTGCATGAGGCGTTGATATCGACGACATAACCTCAGTTGGGCTTGCCATGCGATATCTACGATTTCTTTACTCAGTCCTTCTTGCCTTTTTTGAAGCTCGGTCGATATATTCGCTTTATATTTGTAGGTTTGAGCGCCTTCAATCAATAACCGTCTGGCGCGTCCATTACCACATTTCGTGATTTTACCTAACCGCCGCGAATCACCGCTGGAGCTTTCACTGGGCACTAACCCAAGGTAGGCCATTAATTTTCTGGGATGATCAAAACGTCGTAGATCCCCTAACTCGGCAATAGTCCCTACAGCTACCAGTAAGCGAACACCGCGCATCGCTTGTATGGCTTTAACGACTGGATAATATCGCCACTGTTTTACTTGGTGTTCCAGTTCATTCACTAAACGTTCTACTCGTTTAATACGTTCCGTTATCGTTTGTATCATTTCTTGTAGCACAATTTGTTGGCTTGGATGCGCTAAGACGATTTCGGTTAACCAACGTAAGTGTTTATTCGACCAATTATCGTTGACCTTACAAGTAATGTTATTCCTTAAAAACAAGCCTTTGAGTTGGTATTTCGCGTCTTTCAAATCTTTCATGGCGGTTTCACGGGCACGAGATAAATCACGTATGGCTTCATCTTCTGCTTCAGGCACATAAATAGT
>NZ_JBPDIH010000023.1:0-3084 GCF_052030545.1 Thalassotalea sp. PLHSN55
ACAAAAAACAGTTGGCTTTTGCTCCTTCGTCGCTTATTTTAGCCAACATATTTTTTGCCTCTTAATGTAGGCGTTATATTGCCAAGTTATAGTGTGGTGAAAAATTGAAGAAAAGTAAAAAGCTTGACGTTCGAGTTTCGAAAATCCTATTTATTGAATTAGCCGTTATGTCGTTATTGACTAGTTTCTTCGTATTATCTTACAACGAAAATAGTGAGGTAATCTCTAGCATTGCGAGTGCGATTTTCTTTATTGCGGGAATGCTTTTATTCTATCCGTGCTTTGTCAAAGATGAGAGCAAAGTAATAAGTTGGGCTGAGAAAACTGGAAATCACGAGGTGATGTTTGTTTTTATTGCAATTGCGTATGGTATATCTAGTTTGTTCAAGCGTAGTGGTTAAGGCAATATAACAAGTCATTAAAGCAGGAAAATTTACAGTTGGCTGTTTTCACTGCGTTCAACATTTTAGCCAACTATAAATTTCCTCTTAATGAGGCGTTATGTGGCTATCCAGCACGCTTTAATATTTTTTGTTTTTAAAGCTCGGTAAAGGTTTTTATCAAAATTAAACTTTAAAGTGTTCAAGCTTTTAAGCGAGAAAGTGGATTTAAACAACTGCTCTTTTCCAGTTAAACTTTCAGGTATATTTATTAAACTAAATCTTATAAGCTATTTAAAAGGCTCAGGTTTAGGCGGTAAACCGCGATAGTTCTGTGCCACACATAACAAGGCATTCAAGCGGACAAATAAAAGCTGGCTTTTGTTCGTGCCTCACAAGTTTAGCCAGTTTTTATTTACCGCTTAATGTAGGCGTTAGCAGGCAACGAAGTTTAGGGTTACAAATTTTTGAGATTAGTTTCTTTTTCTATTCAACAAATTTGCAAACTCGGTAAAGATTTAAAATTAATTTGCATTGCTCCGCCCTTTTCAGGTTCAATGTAAAAATCAAAATTTAGTGTTACTTGTTGGCTTTCAATAGTTGCCCGCTAACAAGTCATTCAACAGGACTAAAAAAGTTGGCTTTCGCTTCGCGATTTTAGCCAATCTTTTTTAGCCTATTAATGTAAGCGTTATCGGGCAACGAAGTTTAGGGTTAAAAATTTTTAAGATTAGCTTCTTTTTCTAATCAACAAATTTGCTAACTCCGTAAAGTTTTAAAATTCATTTGCATTGTTCTGCCCTTTTCAGGTTCAATGTAAAAATTAAGTTTTGATGTTACTTGTTGGCTTTTAGGTAGTTGCCCGCTAACAAGTCATTCAACAGGACTAAAAAAGTTGGCTTTCGCTTCGCGATTGTAGCCAATCTTTTTTAGCCTATTAATGTAAGCGTTATCGGGCAACGAAGTTTAAGGTTAAAAATTTTTAAGATTAGTTTATTTTTCTAATCAACAAATTTGCAAACCCCGTAAAAATTGAAAATTCATTTGCATTGTTCTGCCCTTTTCAGGTTCAATGTAAAAATCAAAGTTTGGTGTTACTTGTTGGCTTTTCAATAGTTGCCCGCTAACAAGGCATTCAACAGGACTAAAAAAGTTGGCTTTCGCTTCGCGATTTTAGCCAATCTTTTTTAGCCTATTAATATAAGCGTTATGTGGCATCAGCATGCTTTAATATTTTTTGTTATTTAAACTCGGCAAAGGTTTTAATCAAAGTTAAACTTTAAAGTGTTCAAACTTTTAAGTTACGGAAAATGAATTTTAAACAATCGCCCTTTTCTGGTTAAATTATCTTGTATATTTATTAACGTAAATTTTATAAGCTAATTAAAAGGCTCAGGTTTAAGCGGTAAACCGCGAAAGCTCTGTGCCACACATAACAAGAAATTAAAGTAGGACTTTTAACAGTTTGCCTGGTTCCGCTTCGCTACACATTTTGGCAAACTGATTAAAAGCCTCTTAATGTGGGCGTTATATACCTAGGGATAGCCTGAGTTAAATGGACGTATTGAGTAAACTTCAAGAGAAAAATAAAATTCACTCTCAGCAACAGCGAAATGCAAGTTGGAGTACGGTTTGGATTTTCTGTCTGTTAAGCCCTTTACTTTTTAGCTATGCCTATGAATTTTATTTTTCGGTAATTAAACTCAGCGAGTCGGAGTTCGTACCCCCATTTATTGTGTTAATTGGTTTACTAGGTTTCGGCTTGCCTTTTGCTGCTATGGGCGACTTAATGCTGTTTAACCGTAAAATTAAGTTGTTACTTTTAATAATCGCTGAGGTTTGGTTCACTTGGTTTTGGGTTGTTTTTCCATTATCTTGGTTAGCTTTCTTACCCTTAATACCCACCTTTATCGTATTGCAGGTACAGTTACCCAAAATAAAAGCTGGTAGTTAGTCGGTATATAACAAGGCAATTAAACGGAAAATTTACAGTTGGCTGTTTTTCGTTCCTCAAACATTTTAGCCAACTATAATTTTCCGCTTATTGCGGCGTTATATGCCATGAAAATATTTGCGTTCATTTTAACTATTGTTTCTTTTTCGTGTTTTGCCGAGGTCGATTTAGTGAAAGTCGACAAGTCGGAGAACAAAATGTACTTGTTGGACAATGACAAGATCATAAAAGAATATCATGTGGCATTTGGTGGTTCGCCGAAGGGACATAAAGAACAAGAAGGTGATCAAAAAACTCCCGAAGGCTTATATACGCTGGATTACAAAAAAGAAGATTCATCTTTTTATCGTGCTATGCACGTAAGCTACCCTAATAAAGCAGATTTAGAAAATGCTAAAAGAAAAGGTGTTTCTGCTGGTGGTTTTATTATGGTTCATGGTCAAAAAAACAGATTTGGTTGGCTTTCTAGTATTACTCAACAATTTAATTGGACCAACGGCTGTATTGCTTTAACTAATAAAGAGATGGACGAGTTTATGTCATTGGTTAAAGTAGGAACAAAAATACAAATAGAGTGGTAAATGGCATATAACAAGTCATTGCAGCAGGACAAATAACAGTTGGCTTTTGCTCCTGCGTCGCTATTTTAGCCAACAATTATTTGCCTCTGAATGAGGCGTTGGTATGACTCCCCACGTCAACTTAAAAACACTGATCCCTGCTCAATAAATTAGAGCCATAATCTTTTCT
>NZ_JBPDIH010000024.1:0-2962 GCF_052030545.1 Thalassotalea sp. PLHSN55
TAATAGCTCCAAGATTCCAGATTTTTTTCTTGATGCTTGCAACAACGCTCATGCAGATCCTTATGTATGGCTAACGCCCAAATAACGGGCTAAAAACTGTTGGCTATAATAACGAACGTAGTGAGGCAAGCCAACTTTTTTTAGTCCATGTTAATTTGCCTTGTTATACGTTGCAGCAGAGAAAAACTGAAAAGCCAAACCTGCAAGCTACGCATTAACTAAACACTACAAAGAAATGAATTATTAATATTTACGCCCTGCCCAAACGAAGTTGCGTTTGAACCTGATAAAAATACAACGCTTTCAAAACTAAACTTGGGTCGTTCGCCAAAAGTTGTTAGAAGCTATACCAAACTGTAACGTTTGGAAAAATATACCACCAAGATAGTTATACGCTTAACAAACAATTAAATACAAAGATTGGCGATATAACGCCTCATTCAGAGGCTTTTAATAGTTGGCTAAAATGACGAGCGCAGCGAAGGAAGCCAACTGTTAAAAGTCCCTGCTGCAATGGCTTGTTATATTGCAATTACGCCAATTCAGACCTAACTCTCATAAGGATATGTCCAAGTTTGTTAAGGCCTGTTCCATTTTTACCACACCCCCAATAATAATCTCCAGGGGCGTTTTCAACGATATCTTGAGATCCCGTAGAAATTAGTAGTTTTTTAAGTGAATCATGTGTCTGAAATTTTTTAAGAACAGCGCAATACATGATTTCATCTTTTACTTCTTCCCAATCACTGCGTATTGGTACTTTGCGACTGCGACCTAGTTCTGCGGCTTGTTTTGAATTGTAAGCAGTTCTTATTGCTTCTTTATGCTCTATATTTTCAAATTTCTGTGCTTGGAAATAATGCTCTACCGTAGGCCACCAAACACCGTCCATCTCAACGCCATGCTTAGAAAAATTTGAAAATTCACCGTATTCATCGAGTTTGGTGTAGAAATATATAGTCACGATTTCCCTGCAATATAACGCTTTTGCTAAGCGGCTAATTACTGTTTGCTAAAATTGGCGAGGTACGAGCCGAGCAAACTGTTATTAGTCCGATTAAGCAATTTGTTAGGTGCTGGTTATAAAATGTAACCAACACCTATTTATTAAAACTAATGCTTAAAAGTTTAACGCCACTTTGCAGCGAGCCTTTAAACTTTTGAGCCCAAAACCACTAAAAGAATTAAATAATGGAGTTACTGCTTTTAGTTTCTTAAAAAAGCGTAACGAACTATTAGTGGTAAAACCTGAATTATCAGGCGAAAAACTTGGTTTACATTAAAGGAATTTAGAAAAGATTAAAACGTGTTAAACCTAAATCCCTTTAAAAAATATTAATCAGTTAAGTGGCTACACCTAACCTCGCAATAACCGGCGCTAAAGCCGTAATTTAAACAAGGGCGCAAACTATTAAGCGTCCGATTAATTGCCTTGTTATATGGCACACCAGAACTTAACAGGAGATACAAAATGATTGCAGTAAGAGTGAAAATTACGGATTACGATAAGGCAAGCAACACTTGTACGGCACAATTATTGAACGGCGATATTATTGAGTTAGATCCTTTCGTTAGTTGTGCCATCAACATGACGGATGAAGAATACGATAAAGGGAAAGGATTCGACATCATCGGTAAAGATTATTTGCTAACTGAGTATACAGTCTGCAAAGAAAACGTAGTTCCGCATGAGGGTGGCATGATAGCCATATAACGCCCTTGTTAATGGGCAAATAAATAGTTGGCTAAAATTAGTGAACGAAGTGAACAAAAGCCAACTGTTTTTTGTCCCGTTGAACAACTTGTTATGTGCAGCATGGTTTAGGTTTGTTGCCAAGCTATGGCGAAGTTACCCTTGACCAAAACTTGCCTTGAGCTATTAAAACCCAAACTTAAATTAATTAATAGCTTTACAGCAAAAATGTCTTTAATTGCGTAAAGCTTATTAGTGATTGCGCCTGAACGAACAATGGCGAAACACACCCAAACAAATAAATTTTTTAAAGCTTTTAGTTAAAGCACATAACGCCACGTTAAGCGGCAAAAAATTGTTGGCTAAAATTGGCGAGGAACGAGCAAAAGCCAACTGTTTTTTGTCCGTTTGAACGCCTTGTTATGTGCAGCATGGTTTAGGTTTGTTGCCAAGCTATGGCGAAGTTACCCTTGACCAAAACTTGCCTTGAGCCATTAAAACCGATGCTAGATTAAATTAATAGTTTTATTGCAAATGTCTTTCATAAAAAGCAATAAAGCTTATTAAGGCTAGCCTGAACGAACAATGGCGAAACACTCCAAAATATATTTTATTTTAAGAACTCTTAGTTAAAGCACATAACGCCTCGTTAAGAGGCAATAAAATAGTTGGCTAAAATTAGCGACGAAGGAGCAAAAAGCCAACTGTTTTTTGTCCTTTTAAACGACTTGTTAGTTTTTCTTTACTTCTTTGAGCTCGTTAATGGCGAACGACTCATTGATTAATGCAAAACCGTAACTGCCAGAAATTGATATAACGCTGCCGTATACACCAGCATCTTGTAACTCTGCCGATAAACGAACAAAATAGTTTTTATTTGCTTCAAATTTATATTCAATATTCATTTCATCTGCACGCCAATTTGACATAAAAGCACCTTTTTTGACAGTGAATTTATGAGTGCCTGGAGATAAAGTTATAACCTCGTAACCTCCATTACTAAGATTAAATCGGTCAGTTCCATTAATTTGGACTGTTGGTGCAGCAGCGCCATCTAACATAGCCCAAGGTCTATAAATATATACTTTAGCTTGATTAATATCTAAGCTTTCTAGTTGACTGAATTTTGGGCCTGTAGCACTACATGCTGAAAGAAGTAACAACATAGATACTAAAAGAATTATTTTCTTGAACATTTACACCAATCCTATGTGAAAAACTAACGCCCTTGTTAATGGGCAAATAAATAGTTGGCTAAAATAGTGAACG
>NZ_JBPDIH010000025.1:0-2432 GCF_052030545.1 Thalassotalea sp. PLHSN55
ATTCAACAGGACTAAAAAAGTTGGCTTTCGCTTCGCGATTGTAGCCAATCTTTTTTAGCCTATTAATATAAGCGTTAGGGGTAAACTCAAGTATGAAGATTTACGATGATTATGCAGAACAAGTTGCAGTGGAATATTTTTCCAATATTTCAAATACCGTTGGTGCTGTTGGGCTTGGTATTTTTATTGGTTTACTTCATGTAAATACTACCCCTCAAAAATCTGCATTACTTGCTTTTATTATTCTATTTCTTTGGGTTTTCTCCCAAGGTTCTGAATATCGCAAACTATTAAAAATCCAAAAAGTAAAACCTAAATATGGGGCATTTATCAAGCATGGCTGGTTAAGCTACATCGCACTTCTATTATTGGGGGGCTTGGGTTTAGATTTAATCAAAGCTAGTTGGTTTGTGTAAATTACCCCTAACAAGAACTTCAAACGGAAAAAATACAGTTGGCTGTTTTCACTCCGTTCAACATTTTAGCCAACTTTATTTTTCCGCTTAAGTAGGCGTTATCGGGCAACGAAGTTTAAGGTTAAAAATTTTTAAGATTAGCGTCTTTTTCTAATCAACAAATTTGTAAACTCTGTAAAGATTTAAAATTCATTTGCATTGTTCTGCCCTTTTCAGGTTCAATGTAAAAAATTAAGTTTTAGTGTTACTTGTTAGTTTTTCGGTAGTTGCCCGCTAACAAGGCATTCAACAGGACTAAAAAAGTTGGCTTTCGCTTCGCGATTATAGCCAATCTTTTTTAGCCTATTAATATAAGCGTTAGCATTACAGGGAAGTCTGGTGAATAAAACTTATATACAAAGCCGCAATCAAAGCATATTCAACAAGTTTTATTTATCCATAACCCAATTGTTTTGGTTGATTACTTTTGCATTCATCTTTGGATACTTTACAGACTATCCAGCTAATAATTTAAATTTCACTATTATTATCACCTTTGCAATCCCATCTTTATATATTCTGTGGCTTGTAATATTCAACTCGGGAAAAGCTAAAATCATTGAACATGGCCTAGAACTAAATGAAAAAGGTGTTTGTTATATTCATTACGGTAGTAAAAAAATTATTTCATGGGCTAATTTTTCAGGACTAAAAATTAAAAATAAATTTCCTCGCATGGTGTTGTTAAAAAGCTCGAATAAAGAAAACATTGAATTTAGTTACTACACTTTTTCATCACAGCAACGCAGAGAAATTTTTAATTACTTGAGTTCTAAGTAATGCTAACAAGTCACTCAAAAGGACAAATAACAGTTGGTTTTTGCTCCTTCGTCGCTTATTTTAACCAACTGATTATTTGCCTCTTAGTGAGGCGTTATGTGCTTTAACTAAAAGCTCTTAAAATAAAAACAATTTAGGTGTGTTTCGCCATTATTAGTTAGGCTAGCCTTAATAAGCTTTATTGCTTTTTATGAAAGACATTTGCAATAAAACTATTAATTTAATCTAACATCAGTTTTAATGGCTCAAGGCAAGTTTTGGTTAAGGGTAACTTCGCCGTAGCTTGGCAATAAACCTAAACCAAGCTGCACATAACAAGTTGTTCAACGGGACAAAAAACAGTTGGCTTTTGTTCACTTCGTTCACTATTTTAGCCAACTATTTATTTGCCCATTAACAAGGGCGTTAGCAGGCAACGAAGTTTAGGATTAAAAATTTGTGAGATTGGCTTCTTTTTCTCATCAACAAATTTGCAAACTCAGTAAAGATTGAAAATTCAGTTGCATTGTTCCGCCCTTTTCAGGTTCAATGTAAAAATCAAAGTTTAATGTTATTTGTTAGTTTTTCGGTAGTTGCCCGCTAACAAGGCATTCAACAGGACTAAAAAAGTTGGCTTTCGCTTCGCGATTGTAGCCAATCATTTTTAGCCTATTAATATTAGCGTTAGTTGTTTCGAGAGTTTGGAGAAAATAAAAAGTATGGATGCAAATCAAATAGAGGTTTTGATTAACTCAATTAAAGCTGAGTTACCATTTACACCTCCATTTCAATACAAAAAATTTGATGAAGATCCATTCCCATTATCATTCTCTGAAAATGTAAACTACTTAGGTGATTGGTCAGCACATTGCCTGCATCCTTTTACTAAAATAGAGTGGCTTTGTGTTCGTCCACAATATTTAAAATTGTTGGGCGCTTAGTTCCACCTAGAGTAGTTTCCTGTGAGGCTGAGTTTATTAATTTATTGCAAAACTTAAAGGTTCCATTTCAGTCACAAGGTGATACTATTTTCATTTATTGTAATAAAAACAACTAACAAGCCAATCAAGCGGGACTAAAAACAGTTTGCTCGGTTTCGCTTCGCTACACATTTTAGCAAACAATTTTTAGCCCCTTATTGGGGCGTTGGTATGACTCCCCACGTCAACTTAAAAACACTGATCCCTGCTCAATAAATTAGAGCCATAATCTTTTCTT
>NZ_JBPDIH010000026.1:0-2420 GCF_052030545.1 Thalassotalea sp. PLHSN55
AAAGAAAAGATTATGGCTCTAATTTATTGAGCAGGGTTCAGTGTTTTTAAGTTGACGTGGGGAGTCATACCAACGCCTAATTAACAGGCAAAAAATTGTTGGCTAAAATAAGCGACGAAGGAGCAAAAGCCAACTGTTTTTTGTCCTTGTTTAATTTCTTGTTAGCTTTCAATTCTTTGGGGGCAGTAATAGTTCGAGCATATTTAATAATCCAGAACGAGGTTGTTCTTTTTTACTTTTTTGCTTAGATAGAAACTCATCGTAAAGTGCTTCTGAAAACTGTGTAGCACTAATGATTTTATCTTGACGAAGGACTAAAGATACGTCTTCAGTTACTTCAGTATATTTGACTGTTAATTTTAGGCTTAAAGTTGCTTCGTCTCTATATCCACTAGCATAAGGGGTAATTACAATCTCTTGATCCATTCCTTCTGTTTCATTTGGCTCTCCAAGGCTGATTACTCTACCTATATATACCTTTCTATCTTCCATTGTAAGCATCAAATAAAAACCATCCATCACATAGGATTTTAGAAATAATGCATCAATTGGACTATCTTTCAAAACAGATGCCATCAGTATTATTTTTGCCCTTTCTTTATAAGTTAATCCTGATTGATCATTTCTTGATATCCAGCGCTTCTTTTTAATAGATAACTTAAAACGCCGGCAGGATAAAGCATCTAACAAGTCAAAAGCTTTTAAGGATAAACTTAACTGTGAGTACGTTACATAGAGTTTGCAAACTATTAAACTTCCTAAAATGATTAAGGAAATCCATGTAAGCTGGTTAGTATTAGCATCTATTTCACCTAAAAGAGTGCTTGTGTATTGAAATAAGTCTAGTGGAATATCAAAACCAAATAGGTTTATAGAGGAAGGAAAGTGCTTATTAAGGATGGATACAATAATTGAACTAGCTAGAGTACAGAAAAAACCTAATTTAGCACTTTCTAAGTATAATAGTTGCCCTTCATATCTATGAAGGCGGTAATAGTGATAAGGATTTTGCGTGAAAGCTATATAACCAGAAACTAATACAGGAAGTATAAGTAAGAGAAACATCCATGTCCTTTTTAGCTAACTAATTTGTCCATTTTAGCAATGAATTTCTTTGATTTTTCAGTGTCTCTTGCTTCTTTTGCGCTCATTGTTAACGTACCTCGCCCAACAACTCGCATAGAGGAAGATTCTTTTTTTCTAAGCTGTTGAAGAATTTCGCGCTCTTCCTTAGTAGGAACAAGACCAAATAATCTTAAAAGTGCAGTCATATCAATCGCCTTACAAGAAAGTGTAATTAATTAAAGATTATGCAGCAACTATAGTTTTTTTACAAGCTAAATACCACTTAGAATTTTCTATAACATGTTAAATAATGCTAATTACTTTAAGTGATTAGCGATAGTTTGACCTTGAAAGCTAACGCCCACTTAAGCGGACAAAAATTGTTGGTTAAAATGTGAAGCGAAGCGGAACCTAACCAACTGTTTTTGTTCCGTTTAAAGTGCTTGTTATACGTATTTTACACAAACCGTAAATTTATTAGTTAATTTTACTAACATGTAACTAACAACGGGAAACAACGGTGTAAATAAAATAAATATTAAAAACAAACCTCCGTCCATTAACCCTGCATCGGTATTCCTCAATGGCGTTACATAAATAAGTAACAACATAAGCATAAAAGTAAGTGGTCCAGTAAATAAAGTGATCATTAATTTAGTTATATTATTAATCTGTTGCTCATAAGACTTTGCAAAATATCCACACACTAGAAAAGAGATATAGAAATGAACAAAAAGAAAAACACCTAAAATTAGATAACCCACCAAACTTCCCTATACGTATAACGCCTCATTAAGAGGTAAAAAATAGTTGGTTAAAATAAGCGACGTAGGAGCAAAAACCAACTGTTTTTTGTCCTACTTTAATGACTTGTTATACGTTTACACTGTATTTTAAGTCATTAACTTCATCACCAGTTATACCACGAAAACCCCAGCAATGTTTGGGTTGCTCTTTGATTGTTATCTCAACATCCACAGGTAAGATATTTAACTCTGATTCTATTGTAGAAAATAAAGACTTAATCAATGCTTTCTTAGTTTCAATTTGACGGCCTTCCATCATATTGATTTCAATAACGGTATAATTATCAGACCGGCCACCTGGATAATAAAAATCTGATTTATCCAATGGAATAAATCGATGCGCTCGCTTATCTTCAGGCATCCCTAATACAGATTGCATTGATTTATGAATGACATCTGAAAGTTGAGATTTAATTGGATTGAGCTTTTCTTTAATTCCATAGACGACGATCATGCCGAAACTTCCCTAAACGTATAGACATAATGACTCCCCACGAGGCTAGCCTCCATTCGTGGGTTAACTTAAAAAGACAGAGCCATAATTAGTTT
>NZ_JBPDIH010000027.1:0-2157 GCF_052030545.1 Thalassotalea sp. PLHSN55
GGACAAAAAACAGTTGGTTTTTGCTCCTTCGTCGCTTATTTTAACCAACTATTTTTTGCCTCTTAGTGGGGCGTTATGTGTTCTTCAAGGATCGGATGAAATATCTAAGTGTAGTGCTAATAATTCTAGCTATTCTAGTAACTCTCTTAACCAACTCCGGTTTTGAGAATGCGGATTCTGCTGAGTTAATAGCAAGTATTCTGAGCTTATTTCTAGCTCCTTTCTTTACCGCTAGCTCAGGTGTGGTCGCTGAACCTACGCCATTCTATTTAATTGATAAAAATTCTACTTATATCTTAATTGGCACAGGGGTAACTCTTTGTTTAGTTGCAAGTATTCTTGAAATTGTTAAAGTAGTAAAATCTGGTAAAAATCAACAGTCGGCTTGTGTAATTGCTATGTCTGTGTGCCTCTTGTACTTCAACGCAAGTATATTCGCATGGAACACATAACAAGTAAATCAACGGGACTTTTTACAGTTTGCTCAGTTCCGCTACGCTACACATTTTAGCAAACTGACAAAAAGCCCATTATTTGGGCGTTATATTTATGTCAAACACTGAAGCTGAATTAGAGTCTCAAATGGAAATATCAAAATGGGTGGATAAAAATTTATCTATTCCGTTCGTCTTTGCCAATGATAAAGATAAATGGGCTTTTTCGTGTTTTGATATAGTCATTGAACATCATTCTTCAATTGTGTCATTGTCCGATTTAAAGCTATATGGATCAGCTTTAGCTTTATTGAGAGTTCAATATGAGGCTTTCATAAGAGGCTTGTGGTTACGGTATGTTGCAACCGAAAATGATTTATCACGGTTTAAACGAGACAAAGTAAAACCAACGTTTCACGAATTAATTGAAGCAGTCGAAACGTCAAGAGGAATCAAGTCAGGTTTACTTTCTCACATTAAAGATAAACAGTGGGCTATCTTCAACAGCTTTACTCATACTGGTGTAGAAGCTTTATTAAGGCGTATGGGGGAAAACACCACAGGGTATGACAACTATAAAAACGAAGATATTAATAATGGCTTAAGGTTTTCTGGTTTAATTTTATTGTTTTGCGCTTCTGAAATGGCAATTCTCACAGGTAATAATGAGTTAATTGATAATACAGTAAATGTTTTGCAAAACTATAAGAGTAAATAAATATAACAAGTCACTCAAAAGGACAAATAACAGTTGGTTTTTGCTCCTTCGTCGCTTATTTTAACCAACTATTATTTGCCTCTTAGTGAGGCGTTATGTGGCATCAGCATGCCTTAATATTTTTTGTTGCTTTAACTCGGTAAAGGCTTTTAGCAAAGTTAAATTTTATAGTGTTCAAACTTTTAAGTTGCGGAAAATAAGTTATAAACAAGTGCCCTTTTCCAGTTAAACTTTCTTGTATATTTATTAACGTAAATTTTATAAGCTACTTAAAAGGCTCAGGTTTAGGCGGCAAACCGCGAAAGCTCTGTGCCACACATAACAAGAAATTAAAGTAGGACAAAAAACAGTTGGCTTTTGCTCCTTCGTCGCTTATTTTAGCCAACATATTTTTTGCCTCTTAATGTAGGCGTTAGCTATACATGGATGTGCACTGTAATACATGAAAAGTATAATTAAATTTCTGACAGTATTAATACTTATGATTTCAGGAGTTCTTATTTACAACTATTTTCCGATAACTAAAGATCGGATCGTAGGAGTGTATGAAATTGATGCTAATTTTTACAGTGGAGCGAATGCAGAGTGGCAAAAGCAACACTTTAGATTTGAGATTACATCTGACGACAAGTTTATATTCTTTGAAAAACTTGCCGATGGTAGCTATAAAAAAACTTATGCAGAAGTTGATTGGTATCGTAAATCTCCTCCAATGTTATTTAGGTTAATTTTAAAATCACCGCATGAGTTAATTGATACTTACCCTGCACTTTATAGGGGCAATCGGAAATTCTACTACGTATTTGAAACTAAGTTTGGCAATATGTTTTATCGTAAAATATAGCTAACAAGTCATTTAAACGGACGCAAAAACGCTGGCTTTGCTCCTCCGTCGCTAAGTATAGCCAGCAATTTTGCGCCGCTTAATGAGGCGTTATCGGGCAACGAAGTTTAGGGTTAACAATTTTTAAGATTAGTTTCTTTTTCTAATCAACAAATTTGTAA
>NZ_JBPDIH010000028.1:0-2133 GCF_052030545.1 Thalassotalea sp. PLHSN55
AAGTTTCAAAGCCTCCCACCTATCCTACACATGTAGGAGCAATGTTCACTGTCAAGCTATAGTAAAGGTTCACGGGGTCTTTCCGTCTAGCCGCGGGTATACGGCATCTTAACCGCAATTTCAATTTCACTGAGTCTCGGGTGGAGACAGTGTGGCCATGATTACGCCATTCGTGCAGGTCGGAACTTACCCGACAAGGAATTTCGCTACCTTAGGACCGTTATAGTTACGGCCGCCGTTTACCGGGGCTTCGATCATGAGCTTCGCAGAGCTAACCCAATCAATTAACCTTCCGGCACCGGGCAGGCGTCACACCGTATACGTCATCTTTCGATTTTGCACAGTGCTGTGTTTTTAATAAACAGTTCCAGCCACCTGGTTACTTCGACTCTCCTGTGCTTACTGCGTAAAGCATTCACACTAGAGAGCGTACCTTCTCCCGAAGTTACGGTACTATTTTGCCTAGTTCCTTCACCCGAGTTCTCTCAAGCGCCTTAGTATTCTCTACCTAACCACCTGTGTCGGTTTGGGGTACGGTTCCTATATATCTGAAGCTTAGAAGCTTTTCCTGGAAGCATGGCATCAATGACTTCAATTCCGTAGAATCTCGTCTCGTATCTCAGTGTTAAGACAACCCGGATTTACCTAAGTCATCCACCTACATACTTTCACACGGACTACCAACGCCGTGCTCACCTAGCCTACTCCGTCCCTCCTTCGCAATATATAGAAGTACAGAAATATTAATCTGTTTCCCATCGACTACGCGTTTCCGCCTCGCCTTAGGGGCCGACTTACCCTGCCCTGATTAACATGGGACAGGAAACCTTGGTCTTTCGGCGGGGGAGTTTTTCACTCCCCTTATCGTTACTCATGTCAGCATTCGCACTTCTGATACCTCCAGCAAACCTTACAGTTCACCTTCAACGGCTTACAGAACGCTCCCCTACCACTCATCATAAGATGAATCCGCAGCTTCGGTGACTAGTTTAGCCCCGTTACATCTTCCGCGCAGACCGACTCGACTAGTGAGCTATTACGCTTTCTTTAAAGGATGGCTGCTTCTAAGCCAACCTCCTAGCTGTCTATGCCTTTCCACATCGTTTCCCACTTAACTAGTACTTTGGGACCTTAGCTGGCGGTCTGGGTTGTTTCCCTCTTCACAATGGACGTTAGCACCCACAGTGTGTCTCCCGGATATCACTCATCGGTATTCGGAGTTTGCAAAGGGTTGGTAAGTCGGGATGACCCCCTAGCCTTAACAGTGCTCTACCCCCGATGGTGTTCGTCCGAGGCTCTACCTAAATAGATTTCGGGGAGAACCAGCTATCTCCCGGCTTGATTAGCCTTTCACTCCGACCCACAAGTCATCACCGCATTTTTCAACATACGTGTGTTCGGTCCTCCAGTTGATGTTACTCAACCTTCAACCTGCCCATGGGTAGATCGCCGGGTTTCGGGTCTATACCCTGCAACTAAACGCGCAGTTAACACTCGCTTTCGCTACGGCTCCCCTAATCGGTTAACCTTGCTACAGAATATAAGTCGCTGACCCATTATACAAAAGGTACGCAGGCACCGGACTAAATCCGGCTTCCACTGCTTGTACGTATGCGGTTTCAGGTTCTATTTCACTCCCCTCACAGGGGTTCTTTTCGCCTTTCCCTCACGGTACTGGTTCACTATCGGTCAGTTAGGAGTATTTAGCCTTGGAGGATGGTCCCCCCATATTCAGACAAAGTTTCACGTGCTCCGTCCTACTCGATTTCATGATAAGGTCATTTTCGTGTACGGGGCTATCACCCTGTATCGCCAAGCTTTCCAGCTTGTTCCACTAACTTCCAAACCACTTAAGGGCTAATTCCCGTTCGCTCGCCGCTACTAAGGAAATCTCGGTTGATTTCTTTTCCTCGGGGTACTTAGATGTTTCAGTTCTCCCGGTTCGCCTCCTTGAGCTATGTATTCACTCAAGGATAGTGTCTTATGACACTGGGTTTCCCCATTCAGAAATCTCAGTCTATAACGGTTTTTATCACCTCAACTGAGCTTATCGCAGATTAACACGTCTTTCATCGCCTCTAACTGCCAAGGCATCCACCACATACGCTTAGTCACTTAACCATACAACCCCAA
>NZ_JBPDIH010000029.1:0-1745 GCF_052030545.1 Thalassotalea sp. PLHSN55
AACAAGTCATTCAACAGGACTAAAAAAGTTGGCTTTCGCTTCGCGATTATAGCCAATCTTTTTTAGCCTATTAATATTAGCGTTATATTGCTCGTAAGCATGGAGTTAGCTTCACACTATGAAGAATCATTATTTATTGGTTTATATCTTTATCTTTCTATCCGCTCTTAGCGCTAGTGCATCTTCAACAGAATCTATTTCATGGGGGAATATAGGATTTTTAAATATAAATAAAATTGAAGAAAGTGCCTCAAAATTTATTTATAAATCTATACCTGAACTCGATGGAATTCGAGTCAAAATGTTACATGTCAGAGCAAGATATAATTCACCAAGTGACTTTTACCTCGTAGGTACATTTATACATAAACGCTCTTTTAAAAACGTAAAAAATCATGCTGGTCTGGAAGATTGGAAACGTTACGGTATAAAATACTATATGGAAACTATCGATATAGAGTTCAATGAAGAAGGCAATCCTGTAAATGTGCAATTAAACGAAGTAGCACTAAGTGTTGCTAAAGATAAAGCAATTGCTGAATTTGAACATCACTTTAATATTAAATAAGTCATGTGTTTAGCAATATAACAAGCAAATTAACAGGACAAATAACAGTTGGTTTTTGCTCCTGCGTCGCTTATTTTAACCAACTATCATTTGCCCATTATTTGGGCGTTATCGGGCAACGAAGTTTAGGGTTAAAAATTTTTAAGATTAGTTTCTTTTTCTAATCAACAAATTTGCAAACTCCATAAAGTTTAAAATTCATTTGCATTGTTCCGCCCTTTTCAGGTTCAATGTAAAAATCGAAGTTTAGTGTTACTTGTTGGCTTTTCAATAGTTGCCCGCTAACAAGGCATTCAACAGGACTAAAAAAGTTGGCTTTCGCTTCGCGATTGTAGCCAATCTTTTTTAGCCTATTAATATAAGCGTTATGTGCTTTAACTAAGAGTTCTTAAAATAAAAATAATCCAGATGTGTTTCGCCATTGTTTGTTCAGGTGTAATCACTAATAAGCTTTACGCAATTAAAGACATTTTTGCTGTAAAGCTATTAATTAATTTAAGTTTGGGTTTTAATGGCTCAAGGCAAATTCAGGTTAAGGGTAACTTCGCCGTATTTTAGCAGCAAACATAAACCATGCTGCACATAACAAGTTGTTCAACGGGACAAAAAACAGTTGGCTTTTGTTCACTTCGTTCACTAATTTTAGCCAACTATTTATTTGCCCATTAACAAGGGCGTTAGCAGGCAACGAAATTTAGGGTTACAAATTTTTGAGATTAGTTTCTTTTTCTATTCAACAAATTTGCAAACTCCCTAAAAATTGAAAATTCATTTGCATTGTTCCGCCCTTTTCAGGTTCAATGTAAAAACCAAAGTTTAATGTTATTTGTTAGTTTTTCGGTAGTTGCCCGCTAACAAGGCATTCAACAGGACTAAAAAAGTTGGCTTTCGCTTCGCGATTGTAGCCAATCTTTTTTAGCCTATTAATATAAGCGTTATGTGCTTTAACTATAAGCTTTTAAAATAAAATTAACTTAGGTGTGTTTCGCCATTATTAGTTCGGCTAGCCTTAATAAGCTTTATTGCTTTTTACGAAAGACATTTGCAATAAAACTATTAATTTATTCTGGCATCGGTTTTAATGGCTCAAGGTAAATTTTGGTTAAGGGTAACTTCGCCGTAGTTTGGCAACAAACCTAAACCGAGCTGCACATAACAAGTTGTTCAACGGGACAAA